>JANOPV010000296.1:0-7927 GCA_031422035.1 Sphingomonas sp.
TCAGCGGCGTCGATCTGCTCGCCGAAATTCAGCGGCTGAAGGTCGAACGCAACGCGGTGATCCTCGCGCATTATTATCAAAAGCCCGAAATTCAGGACCTCGCCGATTTTGTCGGTGACAGCCTCGAACTCTCGCGCAAGGCCGCGGCGACCGACGCCGATGTCATCGCCTTTTGCGGGGTCACCTTCATGGCCGAAACCGCGAAAATCCTGTCCCCGCAGAAAATCGTCATCGTGCCGGACATGAACGCCGGGTGCAGCCTGGAGGACAGCTGCCCGCCCACGCAGTTCAAGCGGTTCCGGGACGCGCACCCCGACCATATCGCGCTGACCTATATCAATTGCTCAACCGAGGTGAAGGCGCTCTCCGACATCATCGTCACGTCAAGCTCGGCGGAAAAGATCATCAGCCAGCTGCCCGCTGACCAGAAAATCATCTTTGGCCCCGACAAGCATCTGGGCGGTTACATGAACCGCAAAACCGGGCGCGACATGCTGTTATGGCCGGGCGTGTGCATTGTGCATGAGGCGTTCAGCGAAACCGAGCTGATCAAGCTCAAGGCGCTGCACCCCGGCGCGCCCGTCGCCGCCCACCCCGAATGCCCGCCCTACATTATCGACCATGCTGATTATGTTGGCAGCACCAGCGGTATCCTCGCTTTTGCCAAGGAGATGGGCGGCGACACGCTGATCGTCGCCACCGAACCGCACATCATCCACCAGATGGAAAAGGCCGTCCCGCACAAGAATTTCATCGGCGCGCCGGGCGCGGACGGCAACTGCAACTGCAACATCTGCCCCTATATGGCGCTCAACACGCTGGAGAAACTCTACGTCGCCCTGCGTGACCTCGAACCCCGGATCGAGATCGACGAAGAGCTGCGCCTGGCCGCCAAAAAGAGCCTTGATCGGATGCTGGAAATGGCCGCCCGCTAGCGCCTGCGCTAGGGGAAGGGCAGACAAACTGGCCGCCCGCTAAATCCCGCGCCCGCTTGCGAGCGGGAAAGGGCACTGAAAACACTACCGAAAGGACAATGATGGCGGCGCGATTCAAATTTGTCAGAACAATGATGGGCAATGGCTGGCCGAGTGGCCATGTCGCGGTCGATCATTATGAAACATGGCCGGAGCGGCCGGGCGGCGGCGAGTGGTGCCTGACCGGCGATGCCCAGACGCCCGAGGAATTATCCCTTGAAATCGACAAGCTCATTGGCGAGCTTGAGGATCTCAGAGCCAAAGCCCCGAAAGAATTTGCGCGGTGGAAAGCCAAGCGGCCGGCCCCCAAGGCGCGGCGGACGTAGCATTCGCCCGCGATCACCCGCGATCACCCGCGATCACCCGCCGCCCCACGCCCGGCTCCGCCCGAGTCGCGCCGCGCCCTCCAAATCCGAGTCACAATCTTGCGCCGCACCGCTGATTCATTCGTCATCTGAATCCCATTGTTGCGAGCGGCACCTTTATCCACTGAATCCGCACGGCCCTGTGGATAAATCGGAGCGAATCCGCTTTGCGCCGATGCCGAATCGTGACAGCTTTCTCTTACCGGGCGGACGGACTGGCACGGCAGGGATAGCTTAGGCTTCCCCAGCCAAGTGCCGGAACCGAAACCCAGCATCTGCTCTTTCAGACGGAGTTGGTGAAGCGGCAACGCGGAACCGAAGCTCGATGAGGAGTGGGAACGGAACCGGACGACGGCAGCGTTGCCTCCCCCGCGCAAGCAGGCGGCAACAAACCCGACGAAAGGGTCCAGGCAACAGCAAGACGCGAATCGCAAGAGACGCGACAAACTGAAGCCAAAAACGTCGGCCGGCGTACCGGGCGAGGCGGCGAAGGTGGCGACATCAACGTCGATTGCTCACGGGAAACCATTATGACCGGCGAAGTGGGCGCTGATCCTTCGGGCTCAGCGCCCATTTGCTGTGCCCCGCGCTCGCCTGTGAGCGGGAAAGGGCAGATGAAATCCCCCGCGCTCGCCTGCGAGCGGGAAAGGGTAGACGAAATCCCCCGCGCTTGCCTGCTAGCGGGAAAGGGCAGAGAAAGCCCCCGCTGGGCCACAGCTGAGATGACAATTTTTGTGTGAAACAGCCCGACCGTAGCCCCAAACGCATGATCCCCGACGCAGGGCAGTGCGCCGGGGACTATGCCTGACCCAGGGAGCAATCCCTGTGCCGCGCCGCCATAGAGGGCAATGGCGCCGCGACTCGGCCAGGCGCGCCGTGTCGCACATGCAAAAATAGCAAAGTGTGACGCGCGTCACGCTCATCGCACCGAATCGGCGGTAAACCACTGCTGCGACCCGAAGACATTCCTGTAAAAGGGATGGCTCAACTAAGGGCCCGGATTGGTTTCGGCCGCTCCGGGCCCTGCCTTTATCTGCAAAAAGCTAGCGGACGGGCACGGCGCTGATGCCATGTGCGAGCATCGCATTAGCAGCGCCCGCCAGCACCCCCGCATCATCGCGCGCGTCCCACACGCCGAACCTCAGGCCGATGAACACGTTCATCCCCATGATCGCCCAGGCGTGGACTTCACTCAGGTCGCCGCGCAGTTCGCCCGCTGCCGCCCCGGCGTGCAGCCGCGCCAGGATGCGCTCGGCGGTCGTTTCATAATGGAGCCGGAAACTGGCCGGGTCGACGAACTCGGCCTCATCAACGATCCGGTAAATTTCCTTATGGTCGCGGGCAAATTCCAGAAATGCCTGGAGCGCGACGCGCTCAATCGCCAGCGCGCCCTCGGCCGCCGCAATCGCCGGGCCGACATGGTCGCGCACCCGACCGGACATATCGCGGACCAGCGCCTGGAATATCGCATCCTTGGAATCGAAATAGGTGTAAAAACTGCCTAGCGCGACGCCCGCCCGGCTGGTGATCCCGCTGATCGATCCGTCGTGAAAGCCCTTTTCGCCAAATTCGGTGGCGGCGGCGTCGAGCAGCGCGCGCAACGTCCGTTCGCCGCGCGCCGTGCGCGGGATTTTTGTGCCCGGCACTGGCATAGCTGCGCCCGGCATCGTCGCCACGGCCCTTTTTGTTGCAGCGATGTCACGCTCCGCGACCATCTTTATCACCCTTCCCTTCATCCAAGTTGAAACTTGGTTCAGGTTTCAGTATAGCGGCTCCCATGAGGGGCGCAACCATCGTCTATGCGACCCCCGGTGGGAGAAGACCATGAAGGATTTTCGTCGCAAGTCGCGCGTGCTGGCCCTGACCACTGTTGCCCTTGGCGCGCTCGCTGCCATGCCGGTCGCCGCTCAAGAGGCAGACACGGGCGCCAGTGCAGAAGGTACCGACATCATCGTCACTGCGCGGCGCCGCGAAGAAACGCTGATCGATGTGCCGATCGCGATCACCGCCTTTTCCGGCGAACAGCTCGAAGCGCGCGGTGCCCTCGACATTACCGACATCAGCGCGGTGACCCCGAACGTCACGCTCGAAACCTCGCGCGGCACCAACTCGACCCTCACCGCCTTCATCCGCGGCGTGGGTCAGCAGGATCCGGTCGCGGGATTTGAATCAGGCGTCGGCCTCTATCTTGATGACGTCTATCTCAACCGCCCGCAGGGTGCGGTGCTCGACATTTATGAGGTCGAGCGGATCGAAGTGCTGCGCGGGCCGCAGGGTTCGCTTTATGGCCGCAATACCATCGGCGGCGCGGTCAAATATGTCACCCGGCGGATTGAGGATGATCCGTTCCTGCGCGTCCGCCTCGCATATGGCAGCTATAATCAGGCCGACGCCGTCGTCTCCTTTGGTCTACCAACGGGCGATGGCACTTTGCGCTTTGGCGGCGCGCTCGCGCGGCTCAGCCGCGGCGGGTTTGGCACCAACCTGACCACCGGCGCGGAAAATTATAACAAGGATGTGTGGGCTGGCCGCCTGACTGCCGAGGTCCATGGCGATGGCATCTTCGTGCGTCTCGCCGGGGATTACACGCTCGACGAATCCAACACCCGTGGCGGCCACCGGTTGCTCCCTAGCCTCGCCACCGCCGCCCCTGTGCTCGCCAATGTCTTTGACAGCCGCGGCGCGCTCGTCTCCCCTCGCCAAAATGTTGAATCCTGGGGCGTGTCACTGTTCATGGAAGCGCAACTGACCGATAGCGTCACCCTGCGCTCGATCAGCGCCTATCGCAAAGATGACAGCGCGACCCCGATTGATTTTGATGCGTTGCCCGCGGTCGATGTCGATGTGCCAGCATTTTACAACAACCAGCAATTCTCGCAGGAACTGCAGCTGCTCTACAGCAATGGCTCGATCAACGCCTTGCTCGGCGCTTATTATCTCAGCGCCGATGCCCGCACCGTGTTCGACGTGCGTTTGCCAAATGGCGTCACCGCATTGACCTTTGGCAATGTCGAAACCGATACCGGCGCGTTTTTTGGCGACGTCACTTTTGACGTGACCAGCCAAATCCAGGTCGCGGTGGGTGGTCGCTACACCTGGGACAGCCGCTCATCGCAGGTGCTGCGCCGCACCTATCTGGCTGGTGGCTCGCCCTTCTTTGGCGGCACTGGTGTCTTGTTCGCCACTACCTCGGATTTCCGGGGCAATGCCGATTACAACCGCTTCACCCCGCGCGCGTCGCTCAGCTTCCGGCCCAATGACGATCATAATATCTACCTCAGCTATGCGCAGGGGTTCAAAGGCGGCGGTTTTGATCCGCGCGGCCAGACCAGTGCCTGCCGGACCCCGGCGGGCGGCGCGTGCAACGCGGCGCAGGTCTTCGATTTCATGTCGTTTGAGCCCGAAACCGTCGACAGCTACGAGATCGGCTGGAAGGCATCGCTGTTCGACCGCGCGGTCCAGTTTGCGGTGGCGGCATTCCGCGCCGATTATACCAATGTCCAGATCCCCGGATCGATCGGCACCGTCGTCAACGGCATGCAGACCTTTGTCGGCATCACCACCAATGCTGGCGAAGCGCGGATCAACGGCTTTGAGCTGGAAACCACGCTCACCGCACGCAATTTCGGTACCGAAGGCGCACGGCTCTGGTTCACCGGCACCTTGGGCTATATCGACGCCCAATACCGCCAGTTCATCGACGCGCGAGGCATTGACGTCGCGTCGCGCCGGTCGTTCCAGAACACCCCCGAATGGACGCTCTCGGGCACGCTGGGCTATAATGTCCCCGTCGGTCCGGGTCGTCTCAACGCCTCAACCACGCTTGCTTATCGCAGCGACAGCCAGCAGTTTGAGCTCGCCAATGCATTGCTCGATCAGCCAGCTTTTGCCCTGTGGGATGCCAGCCTCGTTTACACTGCGCCGGGGGATCGCTGGTCGGTCGGCGTCCATGGTCGCAACCTGACCAACCGCCGCTACATCGTTTCGGGCTATAGCTTCCTGCGGCAAAACCCCGACACGGGCGCCTTTACGCTGGCCAACGGCACCCCGGGGTTCAGCTCGACACTGGGCGCAGAGGGCATCATCACCGGCTATTATGGCAACCCGCGCCAGGTGTTCGGCACGGTAAGTTTCCGCTTCTGAGCTACCTCTACCCTCTCCCTCCCAGGGGAGAGGGACAGCCCCGGACTTGATCCGGGGCAGGGAGAGGGGAGTCTTCCCACCTTACCCGAGCGCGCACCGCGCGTCATAGTTTGTCAGCGCGCTTCTACTTCGTCATCCCCGCGAAGGCGGGGATCCATCTCCGGCGGCCCCGACTTGCCAATTCAGCAGATGGATTTCCGCCTGTGCGGGAATGACGAAGCTGGGGAGACGCCGCGTTGCCCGAAGGCATCATCAACGGCAGCCCCTACCGCTCTCTAGTCGCCGAAAACACCAGATCCGGATTGCGGTCCTGCTGATAGGACACGTCCCAGACGCTTTTGGCCATGAACACCGGGTTGCCGTCGCGGTCCTGCGCCAGGGTCGCGCTGTTGAACCGGGCGAATTCTTTCAGCGCCGCCTCGCTGCCCTTGATCCACCGGGCGGTGTCGAACGGTGATGCCTCCAGCAGCGCTTCGACCTTATATTCGGCCTCGAGCCGGGAAATCAGCACATCGAGCTGCAATTGCCCAACCACCCCGACGATCAGGTTCGCGCCGATCGATGGCGTGAACACCTGGATCACGCCTTCTTCGGACAGATCATCCATCGCCTTGCGCAATTGCTTGGTCTTGGTCGGATCTTTCAGCGTCACTCGCCGCAAAATCTCCGGCGCAAAATTGGGCAGACCAGTAAAGCGCACGTCGTTCTTCTCGGACAATGTGTCGCCGACACGCAGTGTGCCATGGTTCGGGATGCCGATGATGTCGCCGGGTTCGGCGGTGTCGGCAATCTCGCGGTCCTGCGCAAAAAACAGGATCGGCGAATGCACCGCCACCGGTTTGCCTAGGCCCGATGGCACCAGCTTCATGCCGCGCCGGAACGTCCCCGACACCAGCCGCATGAAGGCGATCCGGTCGCGGTGCTGCGGGTCCATATTGGCCTGCACCTTGAAAATGAACCCGGTCACATCGGCCCGTGTCGGCAGGATTTCACCCTGATTGCTGGGCTGCGGGCGCGGGGGCGGGGCGTATGTCGCAATCGCGTCGAGCAGTTCGGGGATGCCAAATTGCTTGAGCGCCGAGCCGAACCACACCGGCGTCAGGTGCCCGGCGCGATAGGCCTCCGGATCAAATGCGGGGTAGCCTGCTTGCGCCAGCTCAGCCTCCGCCACCAGCCGCGCCCGCGCTTCGGGCGACAGCAGCGGCACCAGGCTCTCCGCCCCAACCCCATCATGCAGCGTCGTATCGCCCAGAAACTCCCGGCTGTCGCCCTCGGGCCGCGACAATCGCCCGGTGGCGAAATCATATAATCCCTCAAACTGTCCGCCCATGCCAACCGGCCAGTTCATCGGGCACACGTCCAGCGCCAGCTGGTCCGCCACTTCGTCCATCAGCGCAAACGGGTCGCGTCCTTCGCGGTCGACCTTGTTGATAAAGGTGATGATCGGCACGTCGCGCAGCCGGCACACCTCAAATAGTTTCAGCGTCTGCGCCTCGATCCCCTTGGCGGCATCGAGCACCATGATCGCCGAATCGACGGCAGTCAGCGTGCGGTAGGTGTCTTCGGAAAAATCCTCATGCCCCGGCGTGTCGAGCAGATTGAAGATGATACCGTCGCGCTCAAACGTCATCACCGACGACGTCACCGAAATCCCGCGCTGCTGCTCGATCTTCATCCAGTCGGACCGCGCCCGCCGCGCCGCCCCGCGCGCCTTGACCTCGCCCGCCAGATGGATCGCCCCGCCGACCATGAGCAATTTCTCGGTCAGCGTGGTTTTACCCGCGTCAGGGTGCGCGATGATCGCGAAGGTGCGGCGGTTGAGGGTCATATATCCGCTTCGTCATTCCCGCGAAGGCGGGAATCCATCTCCCGTCGGCGCGATGTTGCAAGGTCAGGAGTTGAATCCCCGCCTTCGCGGGGATGACGAATAGAGTTAGTTGTCGGCCACAGTGCCGGTCGCTGATCCGGCAAAGTCAACGGTTCCGAATGCTTCGGCCCGATTTCGCAACACCGCCCCAAGCTTGCTCGCCGCCGCGACAACCGCATCCGAAACCGCCTTCAGCGCCGCCTCGACATAGCTTTTGTCCACCGGCTGCAATGTCACCTCAACTGCCAGGCTGACCTGACCCTCGGGCACGCCCGTCCCCGCAAAGCGGTCAAACAGCCGCACGCCAACAATATTGGCCTTATCCGCGCCCTTCACCGCGCGCACTAGATCACCTGCCGCCAGCGCTTCGGGCACCAGAAACGCAAAGTCACGGGTCACCGCTTGCAACGTGGGCGGGGCAAAGACCGCGCGCATGAACCCCTGCGCTGCCCGCTTGGCCGGGATCGCATCAAGGTGGATGCCGCCCGCGAACACCGGCCCGTCAATCCCGAATGCCTTGGCCGTCGCCGGATGGACCATGCCAAAACTGGCCAGTTGGTTTTTCGGCCCCAGCCGCA
>JANOPV010000297.1:0-3368 GCA_031422035.1 Sphingomonas sp.
GGCCGATGTGACAGCCGCGCTCGAAGCGTCTGGTGAAACCGTCCACCGCATCGGCCATATTGCGACGGGCGAGAAAGGCTGCAGCGTCTCAGGGAGTGTCGAAACATGGGGCGCGATGGGCGATTGGGTGGCGACGCACCATGGCTAGAGCCCGCATCGCCGTCCTCATCTCCGGCGCGGGCACCAACATGGCGGCCTTGCTCTACGCGGCCAAGCACGCCGACTGCCCCCATGAAATTGTGCTGGTCGCGAGCAACAACCCCGACGCGCCCGGGCTTGCGCTCGCCGCCGCCGAAGGCGTCGCGACCTTCGCGCACGCACACACCGGCCTAACCCGGGCGGCGCACGATGCGATTATGCACGAGGCCATCACCGCCGCCCGCGCCGATTATGTCGCGCTCGCGGGTTACATGCGCATCCTGTCTCACGAGTTTGTCGATCGATGGCAGAACCGGATGCTCAACATCCACCCCAGCCTTCTCCCTGAATATAAGGGCCTCAACACCCAGCAGCGCGCCATCGACGCGGGCGATAGCCATGCCGGTTGCAGCGTCCATCTCGTGACGGCAGAGCTTGATGACGGCCCAGTGCTCGGGCAGATCGCCGTCGCCATCATCCCCGGCGACACCAGCGAAACTCTCGCCGCCCGCGTCAAAATGGCGGAACATCAGCTCTATCCCCGCGTCCTCGCCGACTATGTCAGCCGCGAACTGGACCCGGATTGGCTCATCGCAAAAATAGGCCAGCTAGCCCTAACGCTCCCCGAAACCGATGCCCGCACCTCACACGGCGCTCCCGGCTGGCGGGTCGGCGGTGAGAAATCAGGCAAATTTTTCGCCTATGTGTCGATCCATCACCACGGCGAAGCGCCCGTCGCCTTGCTGGTCAAAACCAGCGGGCAGGATGAAATGACCGCCCTGATCGACGCCGAACCGGACCTCTATTATCGCCCGGCCTATTATGGCGCGAGCGGCTGGATCGCCATCCGCCTCAACACCGGCCAGGTTGACTGGGCGCATATCAACGAATTGCTAGGCAACAGCTGGCGCAGTGTTGCGCCAAAGAGATTGACCAGGCTGATGGACGTGGTGGGGGAGTTTTGATGGAGCTCGAAATAAGGCGAGCTGTTCTTGAAGACGTTCAGGCAATGCACAACATCCGAACTAGCGTTACCGAGAACACCGTTTCAGACGGCAGCACATTTGGTCATGTTGACTATCTCCCATTTCTAGATGCCGAAGGCGAAACATGGGTAGGTGAATTTGACGGTCAGATGGCAGGCTTTGGCGCAATCAAGCAATGCAACGCATCCATATGGGCGCTGTTTGTGGCACCCGAATTCGAATCGCGCGGCGTAGGCAAAGTATTGCTGAACCATCTGGTCGAACGCGCCCGAATGCTTGGGATGACGAAGTTGCAACTAACAACCACGCCCGGAACGCGTGCAGAGCAATTCTATATCCGGCAGGGATGGCGGTTGGCCGGAACAGCGCCAAAGGGCGAAGTCAGTTTTCAATATCTACTTAATATAAAACGGTAAAAAGGAAGGCCGTCGGATCGCCCCGACGGCCTCTCTTCTAAACTCGGTGCCGGGGCAGGCTATCCAACAATTTCTTCAGACTTGAAGAAATAGGCAATTTCAATCGCCGCATTCTCGTCGCTGTCCGAGCCATGCACGGTGTTGGCTTCGATGCTTTCGGCCAATTCCTTGCGGATTGTGCCGGGTTCGGCATTGGCGGGGTTGGTCGCGCCCATGATGTCGCGATTACGCTGCATCGCGTTTTCGCCTTCGAGTACTTGCACAACGACTGGTCCGGAGATCATGAACTCCACCAGTTCGCCGAAAAACGGGCGTTCGCGGTGGATCGCGTAAAAGCCTTCGGCCTGGTCGCGGGTCATGTGGATGCGCTTTGATGCGACCACGCGTAGGCCCGCGTCTTCCAGCATCTTGGTGACCGCACCGGTGATGTTGCGGCGGGTCGCGTCGGGCTTGATGATCGAAAAGGTGCGGGTAACCGCCATGGGAGAGTTCCTTGCGTGAGGGTTTATCGTTGGGCGCGCCCCTAGACGGCCCGGCCAAGCTAAGCAAGTGCTGCGCGATTTAGCGGCCTAAGTCGAACACCAGCGTCACATTGGTAAACGCACCGCGTTGTGAGGCGTTGACTGAGAATGTGCGCGGATACGGGTCAGCGCGACGAAAATTGGTCGCCAGCATATCGCCCGCATCCATCTGACCGGCATAGGTCATCCCAGCCGCCTCGGCCTCTCGCCGATAATAAGCGGTGATGGCGCGCGGTGGAGCAATCGTAGCAAAGGCGACGACGGTGGAGCGGTTTGGGGTGGCATCAACCGACAAATCACGTATCCCGCCGCGCCCATTGGCCAGCGTGAACCCCTGCGGCAACCGGCCATCGGCAAAGGCGCTGATGCCGCTAATGTCGACCGGCACCACCACGCGCTCGCGATCCCCGCCGCCACCCAGATCACAGGCCGACAGCCCCAGCGCGAGGACGCCGCAAGTCGCAAATGTCGTCAATCGGCGCATGATCGCCCTCCTCAGCCCGCCTTGGCCTCATAATTGGCCGCGATAAAGCTATCGAGCAACCGCACGCCATAGCCGGTCGCGCCCTTGGCCCAGGTCGCGCCATCCTTGTCCGCCCACACCATCCCGGCAATATCGAGATGTGCCCACAGAACGCCCGGATCCACATAACGTTGCAGGAACTGCGCGGCGGTGATCGACCCGGCATCACGCGGACCGACATTCTTCATATCGGCAATTGGGCTATCGATCATCTTGTCATAAGCGTCACTGAGCGGGAACCGCCACAGCTTCTCGCCGACCGACAAGCCCGCATCGACCAACTGCCTAGCCAGCTCATGGTCATTGGCAAACATCCCGCCATGTTCCTTGCCCAACGCGATTATCATTGCGCCCGTTAATGTGGCCAGATCGACCATCACCTTTGGCTTGAACTTACGCTGTGCCCAGGTCATCGCGTCGCACAGCACCAGCCGGCCCTCGGCATCGGTGTTGATGACCTCTACCGTCTGACCCGACAGGCTGGTCACGACATCCCCGGGACGCTGCGCCATGCCGTCGGGCATGTTCTCCGCCAGCGCGCAGATGCCGACGACATCGACCGCTGCCTTGCGCTTGGCCAGCGCGAGCATGGCACCGGCAACGGCACCGGCGCCGCCCATGTCCCACTTCATGTCTTCCATGCCGGCGGCGGGCTTGATGCTGATGCCGCCGGTGTCGAACGTCACGCCCTTGCCGACGAAAGCGACGGGCTTCTCGCCCACTGCGCCGTTCTTCCACTCGATCGCCAGCAGCCGCGCCGGCCGGTCCGAGCCCTGCGCAACGC
>JANOPV010000298.1:0-6183 GCA_031422035.1 Sphingomonas sp.
CGGATCATGGCAGGATGCGGCGCTGAACGGGGCGTTGTTCGGTTTCTTTTGCTACATGACCTGGAACCTCACCAACTATGCAGTGCTGCGGACGTGGAGTTTGAAGGTCACCTTGGTCGACATCAGCTGGGGCACCTTTGCGACCGCCACTAGCGCTGCCATTGCCGCCGCCGTCGCGCTGCGCTTTGCCGCGCCTAACAGCGTCTGACTGACTAATGTTTGTCGGACATTGGGCACCGGCGCTGGTCGCCGCAACACATCCGCGCGCGCCGGGCCTCGGCACGCTGTTCATCGCTGGGCAGCTGGTCGATTGGGCGTTTTTCGGCTTCGTGCTCGGCGGGGTTGAGCATATGCGGCTCGCTCCGGGCACCAGTGTGATGAACCCGATGGACCTTTATCACATGCCCTATACCCACAGCTTGCTGGGCAGCGTGCTCTGGGCTGGTGGCCTTGCCCTGATCCTGTGGTGGTGGCGGCGCGACCGGATGACTGCGCTGATCGGCGGGGGCGTGGTGCTCTCGCACTGGTTCCTTGACCTGTTGGTGCACATCCCCGACCTGACGTTGTGGGGGGCGGAACCGAAGCTGGGGTTCGGCCTGTGGGATCATCCCGCCATCGCCATGCCGCTCGAACTAGCGCTGACTTTTGGGGCGCTGATCTGGTATCTTATTCGCACCCGCGCGACCCGCGCTTCCGCTCGGATGGCCGTCGGCACGCTGGCGTTGATTTTGCTGACAGTGCAGGTCGTCAACTGGTTCGGGCCCGAACCAACCGCCCCGGACGCGAACGCCGCAATCGCCGTGTTCGGGACGTTCGCCTTCATTACCCTGTTGGCATATTGGACGGGCACAACCCGCACCATAATCCGCTCCACCGCCGCACAGCGGGGCTAGCCGGAATCTCCCTCGCCAGCTAAGGGCCGCGCATGAGCCAGATCACGCCTGAAATCGTCGCCGAACACGGCCTGTCCACCGAAGAATATGCGCGCGTCCTGAACGCGCTGGGCCGCGAACCCAATCTGGTGGAACTCGGTATCTTCTCAGTGATGTGGTCGGAGCATTGCTCCTACAAATCGTCGCGGCTGCATCTCAAGAAACTCCCGACAACCGCTCCATGGGTGATCTGCGGCCCGGGCGAAAATGCTGGCGTGATTGACATTGGGGATGGCCAGGCCGCGATCTTCAAGATGGAGAGCCACAACCACCCGTCCTACATCGAACCCTATCAGGGCGCAGCAACCGGGGTCGGCGGCATCTTGCGCGACGTGTTCACCATGGGCGCGCGCCCCATCGCCAATCTAAATGCGCTGCGGTTCGGTGATCCGTACCACCCCAAAATGCGCCACCTCATTGCGGGCGTGGTCCACGGTATTGGCGGCTATGGCAATTGCGTCGGCGTGCCCACCGTCGGTGGAGAGGTGAATTTTCACCCCAGCTATAATGGCAATATCCTGGTCAACGCGATGACCGTCGGCATCGCTGATACCGACAAGATATTTTACTCAGCCGCATCGGGGATCGGCAACTCCATCGTCTATGTCGGTAGTAAGACCGGCCGCGACGGCATCCACGGCGCGACCATGGCTTCAGCCGATTTTGCCGAAGGCGATGATGATAAGCGCCCGACAGTGCAAGTCGGCGATCCCTTCACCGAAAAGCTGCTGATCGAGGCGTGTCTGGAGCTGATGGCGTCGGACGCGATTGTCGCCATTCAAGATATGGGCGCGGCGGGGCTGACCAGTTCTGCGGTCGAAATGGCGTCAAAGGGCGGCGTCGGCATCCACCTCAAGATGGACGATGTCCCGCAACGCGAAACCGGCATGACCGCCTATGAAATGATGCTCTCGGAATCGCAGGAACGCATGCTGATGGTGCTCAAGCCGGGCCGCGAGGATTTTGCCGAAGCCATCTTCCGCAAGTGGGAACTCGACTTCGCGGTGATCGGCCATGTCACCGAGCCATTAGCAGATGGGGGCCACATGGTGCTCGAACATCATGGCGAGATCGTCTGCGACATCCCGCTCGGGCCGCTTGCCGATGATGCGCCGCTCTATGATCGACCCGCCGCGAGCAAGGAAGAATATAAGGCTTGGGCGCAGGTGAAGCCGCTCGGCGATATTCCCGAGAGCACCGACATCGCCGCCGATCTGCTCAAGCTGATGGCTAGCCCCGACATCGCCAGCCGCCGCTGGATCTGGGAGCAATATGACCAGAAGGTCGGCGGCGACACAGTGATGCCGCCGGGCGGTGACGCCGCGCTGGTCCGCGTCCACGGCACCAACAAGGCTCTGGCGATCACCACCGATTGCAACCCGCGCTATTGCTATGCCGACCCTTATGAGGGCGGCAAGCAGGCGATTGCCGAGGCCTATCGCAACATCAGCGCGACGGGCGCGACCCCGCTCGCGGTCACCAACTGCCTCAATTTCGCCAACCCGCAGCGCCCCGAGATCATGGCGCAGATTGTCGGCTGTCTGGAGGGGATGAGCGAGGCATGCATCGCCCTCGACTTCCCGATCGTGAGCGGGAATGTGAGCCTCTATAACGAGAGCAAGGCGACCGGCGGCGGCAGCGCCATCTTGCCGACGCCTGCGATTGGCGCGGTGGGGCTAATCCAGGATTGGCACAAGGCGGTGGGGATTGGCTTCAAGGCTGAGGGTATGCACGTACTATTGGTTGGAGGAGAACTCCCAACCCATGTCTTTAGCAATTGGGGCAATCATTTAGGGCAATCTCTTTGGCTCAGGGTAATCTGCGGAATGGAATCTGGCTCACCACCGCCGGTTGATCTTGAAATGGAGAAAAAGGCTGGGTCGTTCATCCGCGAAATTGTTGGCGAAGGTTTGGTCAGTGCTGTCCATGATGTGTCTGATGGAGGGCCTCTAGTTGCGCTCGCCGAAATGGCGCTTGCTGGAAATGTCGGTGCGCGAATTGGGCACGAGTTCGCGGGAATCGCGTTCAAGATGCCAGAGGAATTTTTCGGCGAAGATCAAGGCCGCTATCTCGTCACAGTGAATGAAGGCTGTTGGCCCGCACTACAAGAGGCCGCACTCAAACATGATGTGCATTGGCAGACTTTTGCAATTACCGGTGGGGATGAAATTTCAATTTTCACATCGGCGACAGACGCGGTCGTCTCGAGCGTCCCCCTCGCCGACCTCCGCGCCGCGCATGAAGGGTTCTTCCCCGCGCTGATGGGTGCGGATGGGGCGCTGGCTTGAGTATGGCGGCAGCGGGCTATTCTGGCACGCCACTGGCGAAAAAGCTGTCACTCAAGGATGGCTTGACCGTCTGGTTCCATGCGCTGCCCGACAGCGTGCGCGCGGAGATCGGAGATGTCGCTGTGGTCGAACGCCCCGGCATCGAACTCGGCCTCAACGCAGTGCATATCTTCACCACTGACCGCGCCGAACTTGCCCAGCTGATGACCGACCTGCGCCACAGCATCGCGCCGACTGGCTTCGTCTGGATCAGCTGGCCGAAGAAGGCGTCAAGGGTGCCGACTGACATCACCGAGGACACCATCCGCGAAATCTGCCTGCCGATGGGCTGGGTCGATGTGAAAGTGTGCGCGGTCGATGCAGTGTGGTCCGGTCTGAAACTGATGATCCGCAAGGAATTGCGTTAGCCCCGAGCGCGGATCAGCGCGATCCCTAGCCATGCCGCCCATGCCGCCTGCGCCGTGTAGCAGAACAACGCGCCGTGGATGTCCATCGTTACGAAACCGCCCAATAGCGCGATCGCCGGGAGCAGCGATGCCGCTAGCCCGGCAACCGCGGTGCTGCGCCAGCCGCGTTGCCACACATCGGCAGACCAGCACATATAAGCTATTGATGTGAGCAGCACGCCGCCGGTCGCCGCCGCCTGATTGGCTTCCCATGCCAGCCGGAATAACGGCCGGTGTTCCGACAATGACAAATTGTCGAGGAGGGCCGGAATAACGAAGCCATCGATCGTTCCCGCGGTCAGCCCGGCGATCAAGGCCAGCGTGAATATGAACATGGCGATTTCGGCCAGCGCCGATGGACGGCGGCGGACAAACAATAGCAGCCCGACGGCCTGCACCAGCATAACCGACATGATCGTACCGTGCATGATACGCAACGCCGCCGTGCCGCTGCTGATCGTCGGATGATGCCCCATCAGCGCGACCGCAGCGACCGCGGTCCCAGCGAGCATCCAGCCAGCAACTTTAGTTTCGGTATACAATTGATCGGCGCTTTCCATCGGCATTTCCTTCGGGCAGAGATGGCGGCCTTCGTCGTTCAGGGCTCCCAGCATGGCAACCGACAATCTCCCGCTTTTGTCCGATGCGTCCGGAACCACGAACGCGCGTGGGCGGATCATCGCCGCATTCAACGCCATGATGCTGGGGCGGCAACGCGGCCCGTTCCGGGTGGGCGACATTATTCGGCAGGCACGCGTCGCGCGGTCGACTTTCTATGACCATTTCCCCAATGAAACAGCGCTGCAACTGACAGCGTTGACAACGCCCTTTGCCAGCGTTGCCGATGCACTCTCATGGTCAGGTGACCCCAGCAAACTAGTCGCTTATCTGGAGCATTTCTGGGATTATCGTCAGCAAAGCCACGCAATTCTGGCCGGTCGCGACCGGGCAAAGATTGAACGCATGCTAGCTGGCCTGTTAGCCGCCCGGCTGCGCAGTGAAGCGGTGGGCGATTCAACGCGCGCCCAGCTTTGCGCATTGCAGATCAGCGCGGCAACGCTGGCGACACTGCATAGCTGGCTGACGGGGGGCGTCGCCATGCCGGCCGCCATTCTCGCTCAGCGGCTTGTTGCGACTTCGCAAGCCATCCGCGCCAGCGCCGGGTTTAGCTGAACGTCAGTTACGCCGCTTTGGCCAGCTCCGGCGCGGCGGCTTCATTCGCGGCATCCGACGTCGCGAACCCGCCGGGCAGGTGATAGGGATCAACCCCCTGCCCGCGCCATTCGGCGTGCGCTGCAAAATAGGTCGGGGTCGCGCCGATGCCCATGCGGGCGCGGGCGGTCTCGATCGGTTCGGCGAGCAGCGCCCGAATATCCTCGTCGAGCAGACGGCGGGCGGCCTTGCCGAGCCGCTGCGCTTCGCCAACCGCGCCCATGACCGGTGCCTTGGCCTTGACTGTGCGCTTGATTTCCAGCGCGCCGAGCCAGGCGATGAACAGATTACCAGGCGACGGCTGTTGCCCATAGGTGAAGGCCAGCACGCATTGCTCGCCGAGCGCATCGCGGCCATAGCCGGTGAGGATGTGGAGCAGATCATGCGTGTCGCGCATCCGGTCGATCACCCATTGCAGCTGATCGTCATAGCGCGAGCGGCCCATCTTCTGCGCCTCTGCGACCAGCCCGGCGGCGCTCAGGCCCTCGCGCTCCATGAACTCGGCATAGATGCGGCCAACGGTGCCCTCTGGCAATGCCAGCAACGGGGCGTGATCGTCGAGGATGGTAGGGAGGAACGGCTCGCTCGCCATCAGGTGGCGGCCATTATCGCTGTCGATCAGCGCCTGGGCATCGGCGACAAAGGAGCGGCGTGGCAGGCTATCGAAAATGTGGAACACCTGCGCGGTATCTTCCTTGTCCGCCACCAGCTTACGGAAATGGCCGAGCGCCTTGAACGGACGAAAGCGCGGGCGAACGCGATCAGCATGGAGGAGCGGGAGAGCGGTCATGTTTAGACATCCACTTTGAGTTCGGAATGATGAACGAATCGACGCATTTACTGGTATTTGAATTGCTTGGTGGAAGTACCCATACATAGTATTGCTGACATTGGTGTCAATAGCAAAATTGCACGCTGGATAATGGCGCATTGATCCGTCACTGTGTTGGGGATGACTAGCCCAGCCACCCTGCCCTATACCGCGCTGCCGCCCCTGACCGACGCCGAGCGGATCGCCGCCGTAGAGGCGTTTCGCGATGCGGTGGCGCAGCGGCGGACCTGCCGGATGTTCAGCGACGCCCCAGTGCCGCGCGCGGTGATCGAAGCGGCGATCATGGCGGCGGGAACCGCACCGAGCGGAGCCAATCATCAGCCCTGGCATTTCGCGGTGGTGGCATCACCAGACCGCAAGCGCGCCATCAGGCTGGCAGCGGAGGAGGAAGAGCGCGCCTTCTATGAGGGCAAGGCCGGGCAGGAATGGCTGGCGGCGCTGGCCCCGCTGGGCACCGATGCTGATAAGGCGTT
>JANOPV010000299.1:0-3475 GCA_031422035.1 Sphingomonas sp.
TCGAAAATCCCGGCATGGGTGATGAGGCATTGAAAGCCGTCGGGCCAGTTACCCGCAATCCAGTTCATCATATAGCCGCCATAAGAGGCCCCGGCGGCGCAGGCGTTGCTGGTGTCGACGCTGGCATTACTCGCAGCCGCAGCGGCAAAGCCGAGCCGCAAATCTTCGAGCGGCCAGCCGCCCCAGTTGCGATTGATGCTATCAGTAAAGGCTTGGCCGTAACCGGTGCTGCCGTGGAAATCGATGGTGACGACGGCATAGCCTTGTGCCGCCCACAGCGCCGGATTCCAGCGGTTGGACCAGCCATTGCCGAAACTGCCTTGCGGCCCGCCATGCACCATCAGCACGGTCGGCAGGCGCGTGGTCGCGCCCATCGGTGTCAGCACCTGGCCATAAACACGGTCGCCATTCGCGCCGGTAAAGCTGAACTGTTCGTAGTTGATCGGGGCGCGGGCGTTGAGGACTTCTGCGTTAACGTTGGTCAGCCGCTGCGTTTGCCCATCGGTGCGGCGGATGACGAGGTCGTTGGGGGCGGCGACGCTATTAATCGTGTACAGGATCGCGCCGCCGGGGAGCGGCGTGACATCGCCAACATTGCCGCGATCGGTCAGCCGGGTAACGCGCCCGGTGCCGACATCAACGCGGAATGCCGGGTGCTCCAGCGTGTCCTGCCCGGTGACATACAGGCTGCGGCTGTCAGGTGCCCAGGCGATGGAGGCGACCGAACGGTCCCAATCCTGAGTGAGCGCGCGAACGGTCCCGCTTCGCAAATCGCGCAGCATCAGCACCTGCCGGTCCGCTTCATAGCCCGGCCGCGCCATCGCGACATAGGCCAGCCAGCAGCCATTGGGCGATGGGGTGGGCAATGTGTCGGTGGCAGGATTAATCCGGGTCAGATTGTTGACGGAATCGCCCCCCGCGGGCGCGACATAGATGTCGAGGTTGGTCGAGGTCGGCTCAGCAGCGTCAGCGACGCGCAGAGTGAAATACACTGTATCGCTGTCCGCGCCCCAAGCGATTTCCTCGGTCCCGCCAAAGGGTGCCGAGGGGGTGTCGCCGATCAGCGCGCCTGCGACATCGATGCCCGGCCCGGTCACGCGGCCATCCGCGCCGAGAGCAAAGCGATAAACACGGTTATAGGTGCCGGGCGTTTCCCAGCTGTCCCAATGGCGCACGAACATCTGGTCATAGACACGGGCCGAGCCGGGACCGGGCTGCGTTTGACTGAACCCCGAATTGCCGCGGCAGCCAAATGTCGGGCAACCCTGTTCGACGGTGCCAATCAGCAAGATGCGGCGGCCATCGGGCGACAAGCGAAAGCCCGCCACCTCTGCAATTGTCTCACTCGCCTGAACCGGGGTGCCAGCTGTTGCTCCGGCAGCGGTCATGGTCAAATCAACGAACCATAGCTGATCACTGCCGCTCTTGTTTGAGATGAAATAAAGGCGGCGGCCATCGGGGGAGAAGGCGGCGCTGGCTTCATTGGCGTCGGGCAAGTCGGCAATGGCAATCGGGGTCGGCGTGGCGGCGCGGGTGTCGATCAGGAACAGCCCGGTAGAGCGAGCATAATCACCCTCCGCCGTTTGGGTGACCTGATAGACCACCCAGCGGCCATCCGGCGACACCGCCGGCGCGGCCAAGCGGTTGAGGCGAATGAGGTCCTCGGCCGACATCGCGGGCGGCGCATTTAACGGCTGCGTGATGTCGGACTGGGCGCTGGCCGGATCGGCCATAAGCATAGGCGTCGCAGTAAGGGCCACAGCGACGGCGCGGAGTAAAAATGAAGGGTTCATGGACATAAAGCTAGGCGGCTGGCGCTATGCTGGCAAACATTATCACAGGTTCACCAACCCGCTCAGCACCGCAAGGCCGAGGAAGATCAGAAAGCCCATCGAGTCCGTTATCATCGTCACGAAAATGCTGCTGGATACTGCCGGGTCCTGGTCCATGCGGTCGAGGAAGATCGGGATGGCGACCCCGCTCAAACCGGCAATGCAAATGTTGAACAGGATCGCCGCGCCGATCACTCCGCCAAGCAGCGGGTTGGCGAACCAGACCCACGCACCCACTCCAGCAGCGACCGCAATGGTCGCACCGATCAGCATCGCGACGCGCATTTCGCGCCAGATTGCGCGTGTCGTGTTTGACGCCGTCAGTTGATTGGTGGCCAGTGCGCGGACGGTTACGGCCAGCGTCTGCGTGCCAGCATTGCCGCCGATCGAGGCGACGATGGGCATGAGGACAGCCAGCGCCACCATCTGTTCGATCGCGCCGCCGAAAAAGGCGATGATGGTCGAAGCAACCAATGCGGTGCCGAGGTTGGCGATGAGCCAGCGGACACGCGCCTTGTAGCTCTCCGCCACCGGCTCGTTGATGTCGCCCTCGCCCGCACCGGACAGCCGCAAGATGTCTTCGCCCGCCTCTTCCTGGATAATGTGGACGACATCATCGACGGTAATCATGCCGACGAGGCGGCCACTGGCATCGGTAACGGCGGCGGAGATCAGCGCATATTTCTGAAAGCGGAGCGCAACCTCCTCCTGGTCCATGTCAACCGGGATCAGCGTCTGTTGGCGCTTCATGACGTCGGCAATCGCGATCTGGCGCGGGGTGCGCAGGATCCAGCTCAACTGGCAAAAGCCGACCGGGCGGTGGTGCGGATCGACGACGTAAATTTCCCAGAAGTCGGTGGTCAGTTCACGGTCGTCGCGCAACCGGTCGATGACATCGCCGACGGTGAAATGTTCAGGCACCGCAACTAGGTCGCGCTGCATCAGGCGACCGGCGGATTCCTCGGGATAGGAGAGCGCGTCCTGAATCGCCGCACGGTCTTCCGGCTCCATCGCCGCCAGCACCGCTGCCTGCTCGGGCGCATCGAGGTCCTCGATCATCGCCACGGCATCGTCAGTGTCTAGCTCGGCGGCGATTTCGGCAACCCGTTCGGGTGCGAGTTCCTCAACAATGTCTTCGCGGACATAGTCGTTGAGTTCCGCATAGACGTCGGCATCGAACAGATCGCCGAGGGCGTTGGCGAGCAGCGCGCGGTCATCCTCCCGCGACAATTCAAACAAGTCGGCAATGTCGGCGGGATGGAGCGGACGGACAAGCTCTCGCGCCGTCTCAACGTCGCCCGCCGCCACCGCATCGCGCACTGCCCGGACGAATTCGGGCTTCAGCCGGTCGTCTTCATCGAGGCTGGTTTCGGGCGACGGCGGTGCGAGGTCGGTGCGGTCGATGTCGGTCATGGTCGCCCCTCGCTGGCCGCTGCGGTCCGAGGCGGGATAGGCGGGCAAACAGATGATGGCAACCGCTGCGAGGAGGCTCGACGCGTCGCAATGTGCCCGCTATGCCCACATCAACAATCCCTCATCGAAAAGGACCACGACGTGGCCGATACCCTGACCCTGACCCTCGATACCGGCGATGTCGTCATCAAACTTCGCCCCGACCTGGCACCTGGCCATGTCGAGCGGAT
>JANOPV010000300.1:0-12782 GCA_031422035.1 Sphingomonas sp.
AACGCAGACGTTGCTGCATCCCGCCTGACTGCATAGTTGCAGCGATCTCAAGCACCAATCTGGTCCCACCTTATTCACTTCATTCCGGGGCGATCATTGCGCGCCACCCGCAGAACAGCCTTGTTTTTGTTACGACCTGCACGCCGGTTAGACGATTATTGTAACCAAATCGACAATAAATCACGGGAGATAGAATATTGCACCCGGGCTGCCAGTTAATCCCTGAGTAACTCGTTTATCGCAGTTTTCGCCCGGGTTTGGGCATCCACCCGTTTGACGATGACCGCGCAGGCCAAACTTGGGCCTGGCGATCCGTCGGGCAGGGGCCTGCCCGGCAATGCCCCGGGCACGACCACCGAATAGGACGGCACCCGGCCGACAAATATCTCGCCGGTCGCCCGGTCGATGATCTTAGTCGTGGACGACAGAAATACGCCCATGGCGAGCACCGCGCCCCGTTCGACCCGGACGCCTTCGACCACTTCCGACCGAGCGCCGATGAAGCAATCATCCTCGATCACCACCGGCCCGGCCTGCAACGGTTCCAACACGCCGCCGATCCCGACGCCGCCCGATAAATGGACGTTCGCGCCGATCTGTGCGCAGCTGCCGACCGTGGCCCAGGTGTCGATCATCGATCCTGCGCCAACATGCGCGCCGATATTGACGAAACTGGGCATCAGGACGACGTCTTTGCCAATAAACGCGCCGTGGCGGACAATCGCGCCCGGCACCGCGCGGAAACCGGCCTCGCGGAACCGGATTGCGCCCCAGCCGGTGAATTTGGACGGCACCTTGTCGAACCAGTTTGCGCCGCCCGGTCCCTCGACCACTGCATTGTCATTCAGCCGAAACGACAGCAGAACCGCCTTTTTCAGCCATTGGTTGACCCGCCAGCCGCCGGCGCCGTCCGGCTCGGCCACCCGCGCCGACCCGTCGTCCAGCGCCGCCAGCGCGGCTGCAACGGCGTCGCGCACCGGTCCGGTTGTGGACGGTGTCAGTTCAGACCTAAGTACCCAGCCTGCTTCGATTTTTTCTTCCAGCAACATGGCTATCTACTTCCACCAAGCGTTTCAAATTGCAATCCCACCGGTTTGCCCTGCAGCCAGCGCAGCGGGTCGTCAACATGACATCTCCCTACCGACTCCCTACCGACTCAGCGACATCGGTTGAGAGTTCAGGATTGCGTAACCTGTCCGACAATAGCATTCTCCCGATGCAGTGCAGAAGCTACGACGTTTGCGGCAGGCTGGCCGTGGGGACCGGAGACTCGTATGACACCATATCGCAAAGCGCGCCGCATTGGCCACCGGGCACGTTTGGCCGCCGCTTGTGCGGTTGCGATTGGCCTTGCTGGCTGCGGTGGTAGCGGTTCAACCGGGGTCAATCCGGTCCCGGCGCCGTCGCCCGTCCCCGCACCGACGCCGACGCCAACGCCCACTCCAACGCCCACTCCTTCCCCGACCCCCACTCCGACTCCAACGCCAACACCGATCAATATCGACACCCCCGAGTACCGCCGCTCCGATGGCCCGATCTATCATAATGCCGTTACGGCGTGGCAAGCCGGCGCAACTGGGGCGGGCATTACTGTTGCTGTCGTAGATTCAGGCTTTTCAAACAGCAGCACCGAGTTTGCCGGTCGTTTTCATCCGCTGTCGACCGACGTCACCGGCAACAACCGGGGCTATGACGACAATGACTCGGACAGCCATGGCACCAATGTCGCGGCGATTATTCTCGCAGCGCGTAACGATCAGAACACGGTCGGGGTGGCATTTGGCGCGACGTTGCTGGCGCTCCGCGGCGACCGGGTCGGCAGTTGCACGGATACGACGGTTGCGGCGGATGAGCGTGGCTGCCGTTTTGCCGATAGCGCCATTGCCGCTGGCATTGATCGCGCTGTTCTCGCTGGCGCGCGGATCGTTAACCTGTCGCTCGGCGGATCTGCGCCGGGTTCCATATTGCGTGCTGCCGTCGCTCGGGCCGCAGCGGCAGGCGTTATCATTGTGGTTTCATCAGGCAATGATGGCGACAGCACCGAAACCGATGTTGATCCGAATAACCCTGATCCCTTTGCCGCTGGCCTGCTCCAGGCTGGACCTGGGCTTGTTATCATCGTCGGCGCGAGCAACGAAAATGGGGTGTTTGGCGCATTTTCAAACCGCGCAGGTAACCTAGCTACCAGCGTCATAACTGCATTGGGTGTGCGGGTGTGCTGCGATTATCAGAATGGCATTTTGCGCCGCGAAGAGCGTCCAGACGGGGCCGTTGTTTTCACGATCAGCGGCACGTCCTTTGCCGCGCCGCAGGTAGCGGGCGCGGCGGCGTTGCTGGCACAGGCCTTTCCCAATTTGACCGGAAGGCAGATTGTCAGCCTATTGCTCAGTTCGGCGCGCGATGCGGGTGATGCGGGGACAGACGCGACCTTTGGGCGCGGCATTCTCGACATTGCGCGGGCGTTTGCGCCGCAGGGCGCGACGAGCCTTGCGGGGAGCGGGGAAGCAATTGATGTCGGCGCGTCCATTGGCGGATTGTCAGGGCCGATGGGTGATGCGGCGGACAGTCGGCGGGCGGAGGCGGTCATTCTTGATGGCTATGGCCGCGCTTATGTGGCGAATTTGAATGGCTTGGTGGAAGTAGCCAGACATGTTCCGCAATTGGCCCCGGCGTTGAGCGGGCAGGTCCGGACGTTAGCGGCGGGCGGCGAGAGAACGACTATGTCATTGACATTATTGCCAAATTTACTGCCATTGGGCGCTGCCCCGCTCAATGATTTCGACCAGCGGCGGGCCCGGGCGCTGGCGGGTGCGGTTTCACTACAGATTGGCCCGCGCACGCAGCTCGCCATTGGTCTGGCGCGTGAGGCCACCGGGTTGCTCCGCACCGGCCAGCCCCGGGCCAGTGGTGATTTCCTGATCGCCGACCGCGCCGATGCGATGCACCTGGTTGGCCTGAATGCCGCCACTGGCGCGGCGGTCAGCACCCGAGTCGGCGCTGATGGCACTGTGCTGTTCGGCATGGACAGCGGCGAGGTTAGCGATCGCGTCCGGCGGTTTGACCCCGTTGCCCGGTTCGCCGATCGCACTCGCGATCGCTACCGCCGGATCACCGCAGGTTATGCGGTTGATCGCGGCGCGGCGTCAGTGATGGTCCGCGCCAGCTGGCTGGATGAAGATCGGACGGTTCTCGGCGCCCGGTTTAATGGGCCGCTGGCGGGCAATGGCGCGCAAACGTTGTTTGCCGACGCGCGGATTGGCTGGCAGCCTGGCGCTGGCTGGACGTTGGCGGCAGACTGGCGCGAAGGGTGGAGCTCGGCCCGCAGCGGCGGCATCGTTACTGACGGTCCGGCCATCCGCACCCGCGCCTGGTCGGTTGAGGCGGTGCGCGACGGCGCGCTGCTGGCGGGTGATCGGCTCGCGCTGAGGATTGCGCAGCCACTGCGAGTCAGCACCGGCGGGCTCCGGCTCAACGCCCCGATCAGCTATGATTACAGCACGCTCAGCGCCACGTTTGGCGCGGTTGATTTCAACCTCGCGCCGACCGGGCAAGAGCGCGTGGTCGAAACCGTGTGGACCGTGCCGCTGGCCTTTGACGGCGGCTGGACTGGCGCCCTGACCTTAAATGGCTATTGGCGGGTGCAGCCCAATCATATCGCGGCGGCGGACGATGATGTCGGCGCCGCCATCCGCTTTGTCATGGGCTTTTGAAAATCGGTGCCGTTCCATCGATGATGATAAGCAGGATATTTGCCTAATGAACGATGCGACCTATCAGGCGAGCTTGTTTGCGCGGATAACCGGCGCAGTCCTGCGTGCCACCGGCATCGTCTCGAAACGGTTTAGCGGCGGGCCGCACATGGCAAAGGTGATTGCCGCCGCGCGTGGTGCGCCGGTGCCAGTCCCGACGGCCAAGATGCGGCAGCGGCTAGATGTGCGTGAGGAGACGGTGGCCGGGCGCAGCGTCTGGACCATCGCGCCCAAGGATCGCGTGCCGACCGGGCACCTGCTGTTTTTCCACGGCGGCGGCTATGTGTTTACCGCGGCGCCGCCGCATTGGAGCTTTTACGCCGCACTCGCTGAACGGCGCGGCATCGCAGTCACTGCGCCGCTCTATCCACTGGCCCCCGAACATGGCGTGGTTGAAACGACCGAGTGGGCGCTCGCTGCCTATCGCCACTTCATCGATCAGCATCCCGGGCCATTTGTGCTGGGCGGCGATTCGGCAGGCGGCGGGTTGGCAGCGGCGACGGTACAGGCGGCGCGCGATGCGGGCTTGCGCTTGCCACACGGCTTGCTGCTGGTCTGTCCGTGGCTTGATGTCAGCGGCACCCATCCTGATCAGCCGGGGGTGGAGCCGCGCGATTCGATCCTGACCCTGCGCGGTATTCGCGATGCTGGGACATTATATGCCCGCGATGTGGCGCTCAATGATCCGCGGCTGTCGCCGATTCATGGCGACTGGAGCGCCCTGCCGCCAGTGCTGATGTTCGGCGGCGCGGACGACATCCTTGTCACCGACGCGCGCGCGCTGAAGAGCAGGCTGCCATCGGCGACCTATTATGAGGGTGCGGGGCTGATGCACGACTGGCCGCTGTTCTTTTTTAAGGAGAGCAAAGCGGCACGGCGGGTGATGGCGCAGTTCATCGCCGATCCGGCTCGGTTGCAGCCGTAACCATTGACGGGCGCGCCATTCGCGGCTAGTGGCGCCCTCGCTTACCATGGCTTTTCGGCCCGG
The DNA here is from genome assembly GCA_031422035.1 of Sphingomonas sp. Lineage (GTDB taxonomy): Bacteria > Pseudomonadota > Alphaproteobacteria > Sphingomonadales > Sphingomonadaceae > Sphingopyxis. The sequence goes on from JANOPV010000300.1 coordinate 4,738, forward strand.
TAGGCGTTACATATTGCCTGAACACTGTGCGATTCGGTGAAGGGTCCGGGGGCGGTTTCGCCATCCGGCACTTTTCGTGTTTTGCGGGTTTGACCCCGTTCTGCTGTCCGGACCGTTCAGAGTAACCAGCTTTAAGGTGAAGACTTCATGCCGACGATTAACCAGCTTGTCCGCAAGGGCCGGGTGCTTCAGAAAACGAAGTCCAAGGTGCCCGCGATGGACGCAAACCCGCAAAAGCGCGGCGTTTGCACCCGTGTTTACACGACGACCCCGAAAAAGCCGAACTCCGCACTGCGTAAGGTGGCCAAGGTCCGCCTGACCAATCAGCGCGAAGTCATCACCTATATTCCGGGTGAAGGCCATAATCTGCAGGAGCACAGCGTTGTGCTGATCCGTGGGGGCCGCGTTCGCGATCTTCCCGGTGTGCGTTACCATGTGCTGCGCGGTGTGCTCGACACACAGGGCGTCAAGGATCGCAAGCAGTCGCGTTCCAAATATGGTGCCAAGCGTCCGAAATAATTGCGGGCGGCTCGCGGTGCCACCTGGTGCCGCTGGAGCCGATCCACGCCAAGCTGATTGAAAGGATTTTCCCATGGCCCGTCGCCGTCGCCCCGAACGCCGCGAAGTTCTGCCCGATCCCCAATATGGTGATGTGGTGCTGACCAAGTTCATGAACTCCATCATGTATGATGGCAAAAAATCGATTGCTGAAGGCATTGTTTACGGCGCGTTTGAAACCGTCGAAGCCAAGGCCAAGAAGGATCCAATCAGCGTGTTCCACGACGCGCTGAACAATGTGAAGCCGGGCATCGAAGTGCGCAGCCGCCGCGTTGGCGGGGCCACCTATCAGGTGCCGGTTGAAGTGCGGCATGAACGCGCTCAGGCACTGGCGATCCGCTGGTTGATCGACGCCTCGCGTAAGCGCAGCGAACCAACCATGGCTGGCCGCCTGTCGGGTGAGCTGCTCGACGCGTCAAACAATCGCGGCAACGCGGTGAAGAAGCGCGAAGACACGCACCGGATGGCCGAAGCCAACCGCGCGTTCAGCCACTACCGCTGGTAATCGCGGTGCTGAATGAACTCCGCTGGTAACGGCGCCGTGTCGGGATGGGGTGCCCGTGATCTTGCGATCATCAAAGCCGCTCTCGACATAGCCGTTACCGGGCCGTTTTTCCCTGACTGGGAATTCGGCACGCTGTTAGGGTTCAGCCGCGAAGACGTGGCTGCCATCGCCCAGCGTTGGCCGAATGGTTTCCCCGCTCAGGACGATGTCCGACGCGCGGCAATCGCTACGATGAATAATCTGTTGGGTTATCCGCATGACCTAATGGACGACGTGACCAAGATGACGGGTGCCAGCGAGTGTGAACTTCGCGACGTGCTCGACCGGCTAGTGGCCAGTGCCGCGCCGGAAACGACCGAACCAACCGCCGCCCCGCCGGCACAGGAGTAAAGACCATGGCCCGCAGCCATCCGCTAGAGAATTATCGCAACATCGGCATCATGGCGCATATCGACGCCGGTAAGACGACGACGACCGAGCGCATTCTCTATTATACCGGCAAGTCCTACAAAATCGGCGAAGTCCATGACGGCGCCGCGACGATGGATTGGATGGAGCAGGAGCAAGAGCGCGGGATCACGATTACCAGCGCCGCGACCACCTGTTTCTGGAACGACCACCGGATCAACATCATCGACACCCCCGGGCATGTCGACTTCACCATCGAAGTCGAACGCAGCTTGCGCGTGCTCGATGGCGCGGTCGCCTGTTTCGATGGCGTGGCTGGCGTCGAGCCGCAGTCGGAAACCGTGTGGCGGCAAGCTGATAAGTATAAAGTGCCGCGGATGTGCTTCATCAACAAGCTCGACCGCACCGGCGCGAACTTCGAATATTGCGTGCAGTCGATCATCGATCGTCTCGGCGCTCGCCCGGCCGTGCTCTATATCCCCATCGGGATCGAAGCCGACCTGCGCGGGCTGGTTGATCTGGTTGAGAACCGGGCGATCATCTGGAAGGACGAAGCGCTGGGCGCGGAATTCTTCTACGAAGAGATTCCGGCTGATCTGGTTGCCAAGGCTGCGGAATATCGCACCAATTTGATTGAAATGGCCGTCGAGCAAGACGAAGACATCATGGTGTCCTACCTCGAAGGGACCGAACCGGACGTCGCGACGCTCAAGGCGCTGATCCGCAAGGGCACCCTGGCACAGGCGTTCGTGCCGGTCTGTTGCGGCTCGGCGTTCAAGAATAAGGGCGTTCAGCCGCTGCTCGACGCCGTGGTCGATTATCTGCCATCGCCGCTCGACATCGAAGACGTGCAGGGCATCAATCCTGACACCAACGAACCCGATAGCCGCGCGACCACCGACGAGGCACCGTTTTCCGGTCTCGCATTCAAGATCATGAACGACCCGTTCGTCGGCAGCCTGACCTTTGTCCGCATCTATTCAGGCACCCTCGTCAAGGGCGGCTATCTGAATTCGGTGAAGGACAAGAAGGAAAAGGTTGGCCGTATGCTGCTGATGCATGCCAACAGCCGCGAAGACATTGATGAGGCGCATGCCGGCGACATTGTAGCGCTGGCGGGGCTCAAGGAAACGACGACCGGCGACACGCTGTGTTCGGAACGCTATCCGATCATTCTTGAGCGGATGGAGTTTCCGGACCCCGTCATCGAGTTGTCGGTGGAGCCAAAGACCAAGGCCGACCAAGAGCGGATGGGCATCGCGCTCAACCGGCTGGCGGCCGAAGATCCCAGCTTCCGCGTGTCGACCGATCACGAATCGGGTCAGACGATCATCAAGGGCATGGGCGAGCTTCATCTCGACATCCTGGTTGACCGGATGAAGCGCGAATTCAAGGTTGAGGCCAATGTCGGCGCGCCGCAGGTTGCCTATCGCGAGAGCCTGGGCCGTGCGGTTGAAGTCGACTACACCCATAAGAAGCAGTCGGGCGGCTCCGGTCAGTTTGGCCGCGTCAAGGTGCAGGTGGCCCCTGGCGAGCGCGGTTCAGGCATCACCTTTGTTGACGAGATCAAGGGCGGCAACATCCCGCGCGAATATATCCCGTCGGTGGAAAAGGGTATGCGCGAATCGGCTGAGAATGGGCACATGATCGGCTTTCCGATTATCGATTTCCAGATCAAGCTGATCGACGGCGCTTATCATGATGTCGATTCGTCGGCGCTGGCGTTTGAAATTGCGGGCCGGGCAGCGATGCGCGAAGTCGCGGCCAAAGCCGGGATCAAGCTGCTCGAACCAGTGATGAAGGTCGAGGTCGTTACCCCTGAAGAGTTTATGGGCGACGTCATCGGCGATCTCAATTCGCGTCGCGGGCAAATCCAGGGCACCGACACTCGGGGCAACGCTCAGGTGGTTGAGGGAATCGCGCCGCTCGCCAACATGTTCGGCTACGTCAACCAGCTGCGTTCGTTCAGCCAGGGGCGTGCGCAATATACGATGCAATTCTCGCATTATGAGGAAGTGCCGACCAGCGTGGCCGAAGAGGTCAAGGCGAAGCTTGCTTGATGCGTCGAGAATGATTAAGGGCGGCGCCTGATTCAGCAGGCTCCCGTTCCGACTGATCTAACCAACCCAAAGTCTTTCGTAAGGACATAGTAATGGCCAAGGCTAAATTTGAGCGGACCAAGCCGCATTGCAACATCGGCACCATCGGTCACGTCGACCATGGCAAGACCTCGCTGACCGCAGCGATCACCAAGATCCTCGCCGAAAGTGGCGGCGCGACCTTCACCTCGTACGATAACATCGACAAGGCGCCTGAAGAGCGCGAGCGCGGCATCACCATTTCGACCGCCCACGTCGAATATGAAACCGCGGCGCGCCACTATGCGCACGTCGATTGCCCGGGCCATGCCGATTATGTGAAGAACATGATCACTGGTGCCGCCCAGATGGATGGTGCGATCCTGGTTGTGTCGGCCACCGATGGCCCGATGCCACAGACCAAAGAGCATATCCTGCTGGCCAAGCAGGTTGGTGTGCCAACCATGGTCGTGTTCATGAACAAGGTCGATCTGGTCGACGACGACGAGATCCTTGAGCTCGTTGAAATGGAAATCCGCGAGGAGCTGACGAAGCGCGATTATGATGGCGATAACATCCCCATCATCCGTGGTTCGGCGGTAAAGGCGCTCGACGGCACCAACGACACGATGGGTCGCGAAGCCATTCTCGCGCTGATGGCGGCTGTCGATAGCTGGATCCCGCAGCCAGAGCGTCCGCTCGACAAGCCATTCCTGATGCCAATCGAAGACGTGTTCTCGATCTCGGGTCGCGGCACGGTCGTTACCGGCCGTATCGAAACCGGCATCGTCAAGGTGGGCGAAGAAGTCGAAATCATCGGCATCAAGGACACCAAGAAGACCGTCGTCACCGGCGTCGAAATGTTCCGCAAGCTGCTCGATCAGGGCCAGGCTGGCGATAATGTCGGCGCGCTGATTCGCGGCGTTGGTCGTGAAGAAGTTGAGCGTGGCCAGGTTCTGGCCAAGCCGGGTTCGATCACCCCGCACACCAACTTCACCGCTGAAGTCTATGTGCTGTCGAAGGATGAGGGTGGCCGTCACACGCCATTCTTTGCGAACTATCGTCCGCAATTCTACTTCCGCACCACCGACGTCACCGGCACGGTTGTGCTGCCTGAGGGCACCGAAATGGTGATGCCGGGCGACAACATCACGATCGGCGTCGAACTGATCGCTCCTATCGCCATGGACCAGGGTCTGCGCTTCGCTATTCGCGAAGGCGGCCGGACCGTTGGCGCCGGGGTTGTCAGCGCGATCACGAAGTAATATAGGCGCGCTTCATCGTCCGGATTGGCTGATTCGGCCAGACCCGGACGGTGTTGCTTTGCCACTGATTTGTGAAGCGCGGCAATTTCCGCAGCCCCTTGAGGGATGGCGGGAATAGCAGCGTTTCGGGCTCTTTCGCATCGGTAGAACGGGATTATTGGGTAACACCATGGACACGCAAAATATCCGCATCCGCCTGAAGGCATTCGATCATCGAGTGCTCGATCAGGCAACGAATGAAATTGCGGAAACCGCACGCCGCACTGGCGCGCTTATTCGTGGCCCTATCCCGCTGCCGACGCGCATTGAGAAATTTACGGTCAACCGCGGCCCGCACGTCGACAAAAAGTCGCGCGAGCAGTTTGAGGTTCGTACCCACAAGCGGCTGCTCGACATCGTGCAGCCAACGCCGCAGACGGTCGACGCGCTGATGAAGCTCGATCTGGCCGCTGGCGTGAACGTCGAGATCAAGTTGGCCTAACCGTCAACGCGCCCCGGTTCGCCGGGGTCTCTATCGCCGGAGCGACAATCGCTCCGACCACGATAGGGTGGATACCGCCGGAGACACTCTCCGGGCTGCGTCCCCCGTCTTCGCCATCCCACTGGGGTGGCGAAACTCAGCCCGGACGGGGCGATGCTTTCTTTACGGGCTGGGTGGATGATCCTGCGAAGGCAACTTCGCCGGAATGTCCGCATGCCTCGGGAAATGGTTCCCGTAGGCCTCTGTAGGAGCATGGTCATGCGCACTGGCGTGATCGCACGGAAAATGGGCATGACCCGCCTGTTTCAGGATGACGGCCGGCACGTGCCGGTAACGGTCCTCAGCCTCGAGGGCTGCCAAGTGGTGGGTCAAAAATCCGCAGACACTGACGGCTATGTCGCGGTGCAACTGGGCGCGGGCACGGCGAAGGCGAAGAATGTCGCCAAGCCGCAGCGTGGCCAATTCGGCAAGGCCGAAGTCGAGCCAAAGGCGAAGGTCGTCGAATTCCGGGTTGCAGAAGATGCACTCGTTGAGATCGGCACCGAAATCAGCGCCGATCATTTCATCCCCGGCCAGATGGTCGATGTCCAGGGCACGACCCAGGGCAAGGGCTTTGCCGGGGCGATGAAGCGTTGGGGTTTCGGCGGTATGCGCGCGACCCACGGCGTCTCCATCTCTCACCGTGCCCATGGGTCGACTGGCCAACGCCAGGATCCGGGCAAGGTGTTCAAGAACAAAAAGATGGCTGGTCACATGGGTGCGCGCACCCGGACCCAGCAGAATCTGGAAATCGTCCGCACCGATGCCGAGCGCGGCCTGCTGTTCGTGCGCGGTTCGGTGCCGGGTGCCAAGGGTGCATGGCTGGTCGTCAAGGACGCGGTTAAGGTGCCGGCCCATGCCGAGCGGCCGTATCCGGTGGTGGCCAAGACCGCCAAGGTTGACGCACCAGTCGCTGAGCCGGTGATCGAGCCCGCAACCGAAGTGGCAGCGCCGGTGACGGACGCTCCTGAATCGACGGAGGCGTGAGCGTCATGAAAATCAAGATTCAAAAGCTCGACGGCACCGCTGCCAAGGGTGATGTTGACCTCAACGAAGCCGTGTTTGGTGTCGAGCCGCGCGCTGACATTCTCCACCGCGTTGTTCTGTGGCAGCTCGAAAAGCGTCGCGGTCCGGCTCGAGCCACACGTGAGCGGTCAGAAGTGTCGCGCACCGGCAAGAAATTTGGCAAGCAAAAGGGCGGCGGTACCGCTCGCCATGGTGACCGGGCAGCCCCGATCTTCATTGGTGGTGGTAAAGCCCATGGCGCTCGCGCCCGCACCTTTGGCCATTCGCTGAACAAGAAAGTTCGTGCGCTCGGTCTGAAAATGGCGCTGTCGGCCAAGGCTCAGAGCGGGTCCATCGTGATCCTCGATAATCTCGACGTCACCGACGGCAAGACGCAGGCGCTGGTTGGCTATCTGGCCAAGTTAAACCTCAATCGCGCGCTGTTCATCGACGGCGAAGCAACCAACATCAGCTTTGCGCGGGCATCGGCCAATATCGGCGCGGTCAATGTGCTGCCGGTGGTTGGTGCCAACGTCTATGACATCTTGAAGCATGACACGCTGGTGCTGACCCGCGCGGCTGTCGAACAGCTGGAGGCCCGCTGCAATGGCTAAGTCCAAGACCCAGCCGGTCGATCTGCGCCACTTTGATGTGGTGTTGAGCCCGGTGATCACCGAAAAATCGACCTCGCTCAGCGAGCATAATGCCGTGGTCTTTCGCGTTGCGAAGGGTGCGAGCAAGCCTGCGATCAAGGCGGCGGTCGAAGCCCTGTTCAATGTCAGCGTCACCAAGGTGAATACGCTGATCCAGAAGGGCAAGACCAAGCGGTGGAAGGGCAAGCCCTATACCCGCAGCGACGTGAAAAAGGCGGTAGTGACGCTGGCTGATGGCCAGTCGATCGACGTCACCACCGGTATCTGAGGCGCGGACGATGGCACTCAAGCATTATAACCCGACAAGTCCGGCCCGCCGCGGCCTGATCCTTGTCGACCGTTCCGCTCTGTGGAAGGGCAAGCCGGTCAAGGCGCTTACCGAAGGTAAGAAGAAGACGGGTGGACGCAACAACCAAGGGCATGTGACCTCGCGCGGGATCGCCGGTGGCCACAAGCAGCGGTATCGGTTCATCGATTTCAAGCGCCGCAAGTGGGACATGCCAGCAACCGTCGAGCGTCTGGAATATGACCCCAACCGCAGCGCCTTCATTGCGCTCGTCACCTACGAAGATGGCGAACAGACCTATATCCTCGCACCGCAGCGCCTGGCACCAGGTGACAAGGTGGTTGCCGGTAACAAGGTTGACGTGAAGCCAGGCAATGCGATGCTCCTATCGCAGATGCCGGTCGGCACGATTATCCACAATATCGAGATGAAGCCCGGTAAGGGCGCCCAGATCGCGCGTTCGGCTGGTACATATGCCCAGCTGGTCGGTCGTGACCGGGGCATGGTGATCGTTCGCCTGAGCTCTGGCGAACAGCGCTATATTCGCGGTGAATGCATGGGCACCGTCGGCGCTGTGTCGAACCCCGATAACGGCAATACCAACCTTGCCAAGGCAGGCCGCAACCGGTGGAAGGGCATCCGTCCACTGACCCGCGGTGTTGCCAAGAACCCGGTCGATCACCCGCATGGCGGTGGCGAAGGCCGGACCTCTGGTGGTCGCCATCCGGTGACGCCATGGGGCAAGCCGACCAAGGGTGCTCGCACTC
>JANOPV010000301.1:0-3546 GCA_031422035.1 Sphingomonas sp.
CGGCGCGCCGGTGAGGGCGACGAGCTGGCGCAGCGTTTCGCTCGCTTCCGGCCCAGCATTGATGACGCCGCCGCCGGTGTAAAAGACCGGCTGCTTGGCCTTGGCGATCATTGCCACGGCTTCGCGGATGGCGGTCACGTCTGGCTCAACCTGGGGCCGATAGCTGCGATGCGGCAGCCGGTCGGGGATGGCGTAGGTGGCGGTCGCGACCTGCACGTTCTTCGGGATGTCGATAACGACCGGGCCGGGGCGGCCGTGGGTGGCAATGTAAAAGGCTTCGTGGATGATCCCGGCAAGTTTTGCAGGATCCAACACGAGATAGTTATGCTTCGTGCAATGCCGCGTGATGCCGACGGTATCGCATTCCTGAAAGGCGTCGGTGCCGATCAGCGTGGTCGGCACCTGGCCAGTGAGCACCACCATCGGGATGGAGTCCATCAGCGCGTCGGTGATGCCGGTGACCGCGTTGGTCGCGCCGGGGCCGGACGTGACGAGGACGACGCCGGGTTTGCCGGTGCTGCGCGCATAGCCTTCTGCGGCGTGGGTCGCCGCCTGTTCATGGCGCACGAGGATGTGGCGGATGGTCGGGTGATTAAACAGCGCGTCGTAAATGGGCAGCACTGCGCCGCCGGGATAGCCGAACACCGTATCGACGCCGAGGTCGAGCAGCGCCTGGACGATTATTTCTGCACCCGACATCTCGCGTGGCTGGTCGGTTGGGCGGTGAAGGGCGGGGGAGGGTGCGTTCATGGTCCTGCTTTGGCAAATGCGCTGCCGCTCCCTAATGCGCCTTGCCGATCCTGTCGAGGATGACGCGGTGCAACAAGCGTGCGGTGGCGCGGCGATTACGTAACATAATCTACTCTGTCAACAGCCTTTGACGACATTTAATTACTAAATCACTATCAATAGCATAAGTTTCTGTCGCGCCATGCCGTGGCCAGTCGGCCGGGGGCTGGTTGCGGAACCAGGTATATTGGCGCTTGGCATATTGGCGGGTGGCAATTTTTGTGGCGGTGAGCGCGTCGGCCAAACTGACATCGCCGCTGAGATGCGCCGCGAATTGCGGGACGCCGATGGTGCGCATGACGGGCAATGCGGGTGGCAGGGCGCGGGCGAGCAGCGCAGTCACTTCATCGAGCGCACCGAGCGCCAGCATCGCATCGAGCCGGGCCTCGCAGCGGGCGTGGATGACATCGCGCGGCGGCAAGAGGATCAGCGGCGTCAGGCGGAACGCGCTGGCGATACCGCCGTGGCGTTCGGCCTGCCAGGCGCTGAGCGGTCGCCCGGTCGCGCGGATTACTTCGAGCGCACGGGCGACGCGGGTGGTGTCAGCGGGCGCGAGGCGGGCGGCGGCGGCGGGATCGAGCGCGGCGAGTTGGGCATGGCCGTCCGCCACGGGGAGCGCGCGGACGGCGGCGCGGATGACGGGGTCGATGGCGGGGACCGGGGCGATGCCGTCGAGCAAGGTGCGCAGATAGAGGCCAGTGCCGCCGACGATGATGGGGATTGCGCCATCAGCGATAATGGCGGCGATGGCGGCGCGCGCAAGGGTGGCCCAGCGAGCGGCGTCGCACGGGTCCACGCCGTCGATGCTGCCGAACAGATGGTGCGGGATGCCGGCGCGTTCGGTAGCGCAGGGCTGGGCCGAAAGGATGGGTACATCGGCATAGACCTGGCTGGCATCGGCGTTGATGATCGCGGCGGGACGACCAGCCGCGATGAGCGACCGGGCGAGCGCGACTGCAAAGCCACTCTTGCCGCTGGCGGTCGGGCCTGCGATGAGCGCGAGCGGAGGCAGGCCAGACTTGGCGGGTGTAAGGGAGTGATCGGTGGACGTCATTGCAACGGTCGTAGCAGCGGACGGGCTGTCCGACGAGGCTGTCAGCAACATTGCCGATGCGGTCGATTTGGCCGCGATTCAGGCCTATGGTTTCGTCTGGATCGACGACGGCGTTGCGGGCGATTTTGGGGTCAACGCGCACGACCATGAACTCCCGCGGGTGCGGGCGGCGTTTGAGGGTGCGATTGCGGCCCTCGGATTGGCAGTCGATGTCATAGTGCAGCCAGAGGAGACACGGACAAAATCCCTGCTGATCGCCGACATGGATTCGACGATGATCACCGTCGAGTGCATCGACGAGCTGGCGGATTATGCCGGGATCAAGCCGCAGATTGCCGCGATTACTGAGCGAGCGATGAGGGGCGAGCTGGATTTTGCGGCGGCGCTGGCGGAGCGGGTGGCGCTGCTGGCGGGGTTATCGCAGGATGTGATTGCGACATGCCTTGCCGAACGGGTGCAGATGATGCCCGGCGCGCGGATTTTGGTGCAGACAATGAAGGCGCGCGGGTGCCGGACGGTGCTGGTCTCCGGCGGATTCACTCATTTTGCGGAGCCAGTGGCGACGATGATCGGTTTCGATCTCGCCATCGCCAACCGGCTCGAGATTGTCGATGGGGTGATGACCGGGCGGGTGCATCAGCCGATTGTCGATAGCGCAACCAAGTTCGCCACGCTCAATGCAGAGTGCGCCGCATTGGGCATCGATGCGTCACAGGTGCTGGCGGTGGGTGATGGTGCGAACGACATTCCGATGCTGAACGCCGCCGGGCTAGGCGTCGCCTATCACGCGCACCCCAAAGCGATTGCAGCGGCGGATGCGGCGATCCGCCACGGCGACCTGACGACGCTGCTGTACGCTGCGGGCATTGCGAAGGCGGAGTGGATCAGCGCGTAATCATCAGCGCATCATCCGTTGGCAACTTACCCGCCCGCAACGCCAAGAAAACGGCAACCGCTTAGAGTTGGACCGCTTGCGTCCGTATATTGAGCATCTGCACACAATATTGTTATCGCCTGGCCATTGGTCAATTGAGTGGCTCTGGAAGTATCTTCTGATACTATGCCGAATACGACTGGCATCGACGGATTTCCAGATGGCATTCTTACCAAAAGGCCACTGGATGACATGGCATCGACAATAACTGTGCCGCTAACCTCAATCTGACTTCGGTCAAAAATGCTCTGTGCTTGCCCAGCATTGCTCTGATATTGCCGGTAGATTTCAAAAGACGTCATTCTTAGCGCGCCAGACGGTGCATAGACCAATGGCGCGAGCTGAGTCTGCGCTTCAAATATAGCAGCGTTGAGAGTATCAGCTCTGCGCTGATCCATGTAGGTAATGATACCAAAAATGGCACCGATGAGCAGAGCAATGCCGACCAGAATTTTTAGATAAAATCCAAGGCCGCGTTTGGTGGCGACCGCATCATGCTGCGACGAATTCTGACCGGCCATACTCATTCTCCCCCAATTATAAACTTAAACGCGCAGGTAACAGGCTCAGCACTCAGCCAGTGTGCCGCCACATCAATTGCCAACTATGCCGCAGGACGCCAGACGTGCCGAGCCATAATCTGCCTCGACAAAACTGATCGATTGGCAAAGAAGGGTCACTGTAGCGCCAGCTGCGAGTTGCGCGGAACGTGGCCGTTGGTCGGCAACGACCGCCGCTGTGACAGAGGTGCGCACATCGCCAGTCGCAA
>JANOPV010000302.1:0-1524 GCA_031422035.1 Sphingomonas sp.
AGTCGACGTACGACAAGTCCAACCATGCAGGGCTGTTTCCGCTGGTCGGGCGGCTGGCGCGGAGCACGATGCTGCCGCGCTGAGCAGGCTTTACTCTTCGGTGCGGATGAGGACCGTCTCGCCGATCAGCGCGAACAGCACGAAGGGCGCCCAGGCGGCGACCATCGGCGGATAGCCGCCGAAATTGCCCATCGCCAGCGCGGCATTATCGGCTACGAAATAGGCGAAGCCCAGCATCATGCCGATCACCGCGCGGATCAGCAGTTGGCCCGACCGGGCGAGGCCGAAGGCGGCGATAGCGCCCAGCAGCGGCATCAGCAGCGCCGATAGCGGCCCCGAGATCTTGTGCCACCACTTGCCCTCCAGTTCGCTGGTGCGGCGTCCGGCAGCCTTGAGCGCGCGGATCGAGCGGGTCAGCTGCATCAGATTTTGCGCGTCGGCATCGACATTGCTGATCTCGACCTGCGCCGGGGTGATCGCCGGGGCGACCACGATGGCTCCGAGCCTTTCCTGAACGGTGCTCTGCACGTCGAAGCGCACCGCATCTTCCAGCCGCCAGCCCGGCCCGGCAAATGTCGCGCGCGGGCTACGGATCGTCTCGACGATGATCCCGCGCGCATCGCGGCGATACCAGCTGACGTTCTCCATGCGGATCGCTGCGCCTTCGCCGGTCACCGCGGCGGCGGTGAGGATGTCGCTGCCATCGCGCATATAGACGTTGTTGCGCACCCCTGAATCCGTCGGGATCGGGCCGAATTCGGCATTGGTCCAGGCCTTGAGCGTGGCGGATGAGCGCGTCACCACCCGTTCGTTGAAGGTGAAGCTGATCAACGAAACGACTGCCGCCGTCAGCAGCAGCGGGGCGAGCACCTGATGTGCCGAAAGCCCGGCGGCCTTCATCTAGATCACTTCGCTGTTCTGGTTGAGCGTTGCCAGCGTGATGATCGTCGCCAGCAGCACCGAATAGGGCAGGAAGCGGGCGATCAGCTGCGGGGTGCGGAGCGACACATACTCCCACAATTGCGCCTCGCCATTGCCGGGATAGCCCAGAATCTTGCCGCTTTCGGACAGCAGATCGAGCATTTGCAGGATCAGGACCAGCATCACCAGCACCGCCAGAATGCGGGTGATGAACAGCTTCGCCAGATAAAGCGTCAGCGTCTTGGAGGGGAAGAAGTCAAACTGCATCGTGTCCCTCAACCCAATTGCTGCGAGCGGCGGCGCGCCAGCAGCGCGCGGATGCGCTTGCCGAAGCTGGCGGCGAATGTCTCCAGCGCGCCAATCGCCTGCCCGCCGGGCACAAAGGCCACGCGCCAATACATCCAGATGATCAGCGCCGAAAACAGCACAAACGGCCCCCATAGCGCCAACGCCGGATCGACCCGGCCCTGCGCGGCCATGGCCTGCCCATATTCGTTGATCTTGTGATAGGCGACCACCATGATGATCGAAATGAACAGCCCCAGTGACGATGTCGAGCGCTTGGGCGGGATCGCCAGCGACACTGCCAGCAGCGGCAGCAAC
>JANOPV010000303.1:0-4281 GCA_031422035.1 Sphingomonas sp.
CCATCGACATCCTGATCAACAACGCCGGCATCCTGTCGATCAATGCCATGGAAGATGAGACCATGGCCACATTGCAGGCGGTGATGAACACCAATTTCTTTGGCGCGGTTCGGTGCATGAGAGCCGTGGTGCCATCCATGCGCGCTCGCCGTCAGGGTCTGATCATCAATATCTCGTCGATCTCGGGGCGAATGGCTCCATTCGCGTCGGGAGCCTACACGGCATCAAAACACGCGCTTGAAGCGGCGAGTGAGGTGTTGGCGCAGGAACTGGCGCCTTTCGGTGTCCGCGTCGCATTGGTCGAGCCGGGGATAATTGCCACCGACATGTCCATCGCCAATCTGCCGCACCCGCGCGCTGACAGTGCTTATCCGGCTGGCCGTCGCATGGTCGCCATGAATGCCGATGCGAAACAGGCCACGCCGCCTGCGGTGGTGGCGAGCACGGTCCTGGATATTGTCAGTGGCCGCATCACCGCATTCCGGACACTGTGCGGTGAAGACGCCAAAATGTTCGCAGCGATGCGCAGCCGGATGAGTGATGAAGCCTGGATCGCGATGAGCGACACTTTCGATGATGGCATGTTTTTCGAGAGATTTGGCGCTGCTATGACTGGTCGCTAACGACCGAATATTGGATCAAAGACCCTGTGGCCCCACCCCTTTGCGCGATGTGTCAGCAACGCAGGCTGCCGAGTCTGCCTTGTCCCAATCACGCGAAGGGCCCGACGTTGCCGCCGGGCCTCATAGTGCCTGAACGCGAGTCGCGACGTCAGAGTGTCACTTCCGCGACCTTGTTCTGGTAGTCCTGCTTGGGGTCGATGCCGAGCAGCCTTTTGAGGCCGGCGACGATGCTGGAGGCGTCGATCCAGATTTCCGCGCTTTCGGCGTCGAGGCGAATGAGGGCGAGCTTGGGATCATCCTTGCCGCCGGGATACCAGGCGGCGGCGAGGCGGTTCCAGAGTTTGTCGACGGTGGCGTGGTCATGGCTTTGCGACAGGGTGCCGTGGACGGTGGCCCAGATGCCGGGCCCCTTGCTGTTGAAATGGGCCATGGCGCGGCCGCCATTTCCCAGCTTTTGATACAATTCGCTGTCGGTCGAGGTGAAAAACCAGATCGGGCCGCGATAGGTGTCGCCGTCCCAGAGGTCATCGTCGAACTGCGCGGTCATCGGGCGGGCGTGGCCGTCCTCGCCCTCGGCGAGGCCCAAGAACATCGTCATGTCGGATTTGAGCGCTTTTCAGAATTTCGCGCGGATTTCGGTTTCGGTGGCCATGGGGAATCTCCATAGGCGGGGGGTTGGGGGGAATGTCCTTAACCCCGTGTCCGATTGGAGGTTCCGCAGCCTACCCCTCAGCCATAGCTGATGATTTCATATTCAATGCCGTCATGGTCGAAAAAGTAGAAGCGACGGCCGGGGTCATAGTCGCCGTGGCTGAACGGGGTCAGGCCTAGTGCAATGACGCGCGCTTCGACTGTGTCGAGATCATCGACCAGCAGGCCGACATGATTCAACGGCACGCCCTTGACCCAAGGCGCGCCGCCATGCTGACCGCCCGGTCCGGAATAGAGCGCCACATAATGCGCGGCGCTGCCGACATGAATGGTGAAGCCGCCGTCCATAGCGGGACCACGCCAGCGTTCGTCCCAGCCGAACAGGGTTTGCAGCAACGCCGAAGTTCGCTCGGGATCACTCACGGACAAATTGACATGTTCGATGATGGCGGTGGTCATGGGGTCGCTCCTTCGTTTGAAGCCCCTCTATCGAACCTCAACCAAGGTTGAGGTCAAGCGGAAAATCACGCATGATGGCGCGATGCACAAACAGGACCTCATCAGCATCGGTGCGCTGGCGGCGCGGGTTGGCTTGTCGGTATCAGCGGTGCGCTTTTACGAGGCAAAGGGCCTGATTGCGCCGCTGCGCAATGCGGGTGGGCAGCGGCGGTTCCTGCGTGCGGACATCCGGCGGGCATCGTTCATTCTGATCGCGCAACGGCTGGGGCTGAGCATCGCCGAGATCGGCGCGGAACTGGCGCGATTGCCCTCCGAACGGACGCCAAGTGCGGCGGACTGGCGCGCGATCAGCACGGCGTTGCGGGCACGGCTCGATAGGCAGATCGAAGAATTGGCGCGGGTCCGCGACACGCTCGATGGCTGTATCGGCTGTGGGTGTCTGTCGTTGGAGCGGTGCGCGCTGTATAATTCCAGCGACAAGGCGGCGGCGCGCGGGGCGGGGCCGCGTTATCTGCTGGGTGATCGGGCCAAGGAGATTGCAGAAATCTAGCGGGCGAGCTCAGCGCTTGGTTGGGCTGTCGGCCTCCACCTTGCCGCAGCGCCAGCAATCGCCATAGCCTTCGGGATAATAAGTCGCGCCGCAGTCTGGGCAGCGTGCGGCCTTGCCCATCGGCAGATAGGGGGCCCAGCCCTGGCGCAGGGCGTGGATGGCGCTGGCTTCTTCGCCGCTGTGCGCGATGAAGCTGTATTGCAGGACCGCCCGGTCGCTAAGTTGGCCCTGATCGCGGCTGCGCTGCACATCCTGAAAGCGGAGCAGGGCAAGGCCGCTGTCGGCAGGGTCGAACCAGCATTGATAATCGGTCGCGGTGCCTGCACCCGCCGCTTGCAGTGCGGCCAGTTCATCACGCAGCAGCTTCAGGTTCCACAGATCATTGCCGAAGTCCCCAGCGGCATCATCGGCCGAAGGTTCCCGGGTATAACGCTCCTCCGCCGCCGCGATGCGGGCATCGATGGCCGTTAGCACCAGCCACAGCCGTTTCGGGCTGAGGGTGATCGCAGCGGCCATCGGTCCGTTTGCCTCACAGCACCTCGAACATGCCCGCCGCGCCCATGCCGCCGCCGACGCACATGGTGATGACGACATATTTCGCGCCGCGGCGTTTCCCTTCGATCAGCGCGTGGCCGACGCAGCGCGCGCCGGTCATGCCATAAGGGTGGCCAATGCTGATCGAGCCGCCGTTGACGTTGAGCAGTTCATTGGGGATGCCGAGCCGGTCGCGGCAGTGGAGCACTTGCACGGCAAAGGCTTCGTTGAGCTCCCACAGACCGACATCTTCCATGCGGATGCCGGTGCGCGCGAGCAGTTTGGGGACGGCGAATTCGGGGCCGATGCCCATTTCATCAGGTTCGGTGCCCGCGACCGCCATGCCGACATAGCGGCCGAGCGGGGTCAGGCCTTTTGCGGCGGCGAGGCTGGCTTCCATGACGACGCTGGCTGAGGAGCCGTCGCTGAGCTGACTGGCGTTACCGGCGGTGATGGTGGCATCGGGGCCGAGCACGGGGGCGAGCGCGCGCAGGCCCTCAATGGCAGTGTCGGGGCGGTTGCCTTCGTCTTTGCTGACGGTGATTTCGCGCTGGGTGACCTCGCCGGTCGCCTTGTCGGTCACGTTCATGGTGACGGTGCAGGCGACGATTTCATCATCGAACTTGCCAGCGGCTTGGGCAGCGGCAGTGCGTTGTTGCGACTGGAGCGCGTAATCGTCCATCGCCTCGCGGCTGATGCCATAGCGTTTGGCGACGACTTCGGCGGTTTGCAGCATCGGCATATAGACCGAGCCATGCATCGCCATCAGGGCCGGGTCGGCCTGCACCCGCATTTCCTTGGTCTGGACCAGGCTGATCGATTCCTGACCACCGGCGACGACGATGTCCATGTTATCGACGATGATCTGCTTGGCCGCGGTGGCAATCGACATCAGGCCGGACGAGCATTGGCGGTCCATCGTCATGCCTGAAACGGTGACGGGGAGCCCGGCGCGCAAGGCGACCTGGCGGCCGAGATTGCCGGCCTGGGTCCCCTGTTGCAGGGCGGCGCCCCAGACGAGATCAGCAACTTCGCTGCCCTCTATACCGGCGCGGCGGACCGCTTCGGCGACGGACAGCGCGCCGAGCGATGGCCCGAGAGTGGCATTGAACGCGCCGCGATAGGCCTTGCCAATCGGGGTGCGGGCGGTGGAAACGATGACGGCATCACGCATGGGGGTGGTTCCTTTGGCCGATCCTCTCCCTCAGGGGAGAGGATATGAAGACTTGGCAGTTTACTGTCTAGGCGAAGTTGGAGAGGGAGTTTTCCCAGCGCTGGCGCTAGCCGACTCCCCTCTCCCCTCGAAGGAGATGGAAGAATCACACGAAAAACTGGCTCATCCATTCGCAGATCATGGCGGGCTTGTCTTCGCCTTCGATCTCGACGGTGAATTCGACGGTTTGCTGCCACTGGCCGGGGCGCTTTTCCTCGATTTCTAGCAATTTGGTGATGCCGCGGACCTGC
>JANOPV010000304.1:0-3717 GCA_031422035.1 Sphingomonas sp.
GGGCGATTCGACGATTATCCCCGCATTCAGGCGGTGTTGCTGGATGAACTGCGGCCCGGCGATGCGCCACATCGGGCTGCCGTCTGCATCCACCCCCGCCGGGGCCAGCCGCCGGTATTTGTCATAGGCTTTCAGCGCATAGCCGCCATCACGGACGAACCCCAAACTGCGGTCAAACTGGTCGCGGGACAGGTCACGATAGGGGTGCGTGTTGGTCACTTCGGCAAACAGCGCGGCCTCTGAAAACGGCGCGGCGCACGCCACCGCCGTGATATGCTGCGCCAGCACATCGAGGCTGCCGGGGCGAAACTGGTCGGGGTCACGCTCGCCTGCTGCCACGGCATCCAATGCCGCCTGCGCCTCGAGCCATTCGAACCGGTTACCCGGCACCACCAGCGCTTTGGATGATTCCTCGAGCCGGTGGTTCGCCCGCCCGATCCGCTGGAGCAGCCGCGAGCTGCCCTTGGGCGCGCCCATCTGGATCACGCAATCGACATCACCCCAATCGATACCCAGATCGAGGCTGGCAGTTGCCACCAGTGCCCGCAGCCGCCCCGCCGCCATCGCGTCCTCCACCTTGCGCCGCGCCTCGATCGACAGCGAGCCATGGTGAATGCCAATCGGCAGGCCCGTATCATTGACCTTCCACAGCTCCTGAAAGATCAGCTCGGCTAGGCCGCGGGTGTTGACGAATATAATGGTCGTGCGGTGCTTGCCGATCTCCTCAATAACCGCCTGCGCTGCATATTTGCCGCTATGTCCGGACCATGGCACGCGGTTCTCGGGCAGCAAGATGCGCACGTTCGGTTCCGCAGCCGGATCGCCTTCGATCAACCGAACTGCGCTCGCTGCTGACCCCGGCGCGAGCCATGCTCGCCACGCATCGGGATCAGCGACGGTCGCGGACAGCGCGACCCGACGCAATGCTGGATTGATCGCCTGCAACCGCGCGAGGCACAGCTGCAACAGGTCGCCGCGCTTGCCGGTGCCGAACGCGTGCACCTCATCAATCACCACCGTGTTGAGCGCTGCGAACATCAACGCTGCATCGGCATGGGACAGCAGCAGGCTCAGCGATTCTGGCGTCGTCAGCAGGATGTGCGGCGGATTGGTCCGTTGCCGCGCCTTGCGGTCGCTCGGCGTATCGCCGGTGCGCGCCTCAATCCGGATCGGCAGCCCGATCTCCTCGACCGGCATCAGCAAATTACGCCGCACATCGACGGCCAGGGCTTTGAGCGGGCTGATGTACAGCGTGTGTAATCCCGGGAAGCTGCCATCGGCCAGCTGCAACAGGCTCGGCAAAAACCCCGCCAGCGTCTTGCCCGCACCGGTTGCCGCGACCAGCAGGGCGTGCTCACCCATCGCCGCCGCATCGATCATCGCCGCTTGATGCGCCCGCAATTGCCAGCCGCGCGCGCCGAACCAGTCGGCAAAGGCGGGGGGCAATATCGGGGAAAGGTGGGAACTTGCCGTCACATCATCCATATAGGCACAGATGGATGTTACGCCGCCACCTGCAAACGCCCCCGCCCCCGTTTACGGGAAGGAAAGGACCAGAAAGAAGCGCACCAACCATATCGGCGCGTGGGTCGAACCGCGTCGAGAGGGGCTGTATCTGCCCGCCGCTGATGCCTGGATTGACCCGGCCATGCCCGTCCCGCGTGCGCTCATCACCCATGGTCATGCCGATCATGCGCGCGGCGGCCATGGCGCGGTCTGGGCGACGCCGGAAACGCTGGCAATCATGGCGGTGCGCTATGGCGAAACGCACACGCCGGACCCGCGCGCCGCGCCTTATGGTGAGCGTATCGAGATTGGCGGCGGCATCTCTGCCTCCTTCCACCCCGCCGGGCATGTGCTCGGCTCAGCCCAAATCCGCCTCGAACGCGATGGCGACGTCGTCGTCGTCTCGGGCGATTACAAACGCCGCCCCGATCCCACCTGCGCGGTTTTTGAGCCAGTGCCGTGCGACGTGTTCATCACTGAGGCGACCTTTGGCCTGCCCGTATTCCGCCACCCTCCGACCGGCGAGGAGGTTTCCAAACTGCTCGCCGCCCGTGCCGCCAACCCCGGCCGCTGCATCCTCGTCGGCGTCTATGCGCTGGGCAAGGCGCAGCGGCTGATGGGCGAAATCCGCGCAGCGGGCTATCACCGGCCGCTCTACATCCACGGCGCGCTCGCCCGGCTGACCGAGCTTTATCGTGACCACGGCGTCGATCTTGGCGAGATTTTACCGGTCGCCGATGTCGACAAGGCGGCGCTGGCTGGTGAGATTATCCTCGCCCCGCCGTCGGCCCTCGCCGACCGCTGGTCGCGCCGCCTGCCCGACCCCATCACGGCTATGGCTTCGGGCTGGATGCGGGTGCGCCAGCGCGCCCGGCAGCGGCTGGTCGAACTGCCGCTGGTCATCTCTGACCATGCCGACTGGGATGAGTTGACCGACACCATCCGCGAGCTTGCGCCGAAGGAAGTGTGGATTACCCACGGCCGCGACGACGCGCTTGCCCACTGGTGCGGCCTCCACCAGATCAGCGCTCGCGCGCTGCACTTGGCGCATTATGAGGATGAAGATGAGTAATTCTCAGCCGTTGACGCTCATCCAACCTTAGTCGCCTCTAGCACGGTGATCGGTTCGCTGGATGCCGCCAATCCTCGCACTGCGGTGATGAATTTCTGCGATCCCGGCACGGCGAAATGCGCCTTCAGCGCTGCCATGTCGCGCCATTCTTCGTAAAAGAACAGCCGCAGCGGGTTCTCAAAGTCGACATGGACCGCGTGGCTGATGCAGCCATCCTCGGCGCGACTGCGCGCGACATGCGCCAAGCTTTCGGCGAGGATGGCGTCAAAACTATCCGACCGCGCGGTGATGCTGCCGGTGACGACGATCATCGGACATTTCCCGGCGTCACCGGAGGCGGCACCGGCGGTCGGGGGAGTTCTGGCACGGTTACCGGAATCGGGACCGCGCTGGGCGGCACCCGCCGTGCGGTGGTGATCCGTATCGGGGCGGCGATCATCTGCCCGCGCATCACCCCCTCGCCCAGATTGGGGTCGGTTGTCGCGTCCAATATGGCGCGCACGGCACCTTCGCCATAAACAACCCGGCCAAATACGGCATAGCCCAGATTGTCGCCCGCCCCGGATGGATTGGCATCCAGCCCGGTCATCTGATCGCCGACGATGATGAAGAAATCGCCATCGGCGCTGCCCGGCCCCCCCCGCGCCATGCTGATTGCCATGTCGGTGTGCGTGAGCGCGGTGGCGGTTGTCGGTTCATGCGGGATGGGGCGCAGCACCCGCGCCCGGTCGCCGCGTGTCCCACCCTGGATCAGGCCGCTGCCCAGGCCAAAGCGCATCGTCCGGTAAAACACCACACCGTCCAGCCGCCGCTGATCGACATAGGCTAGGAAGTTGGCGGCGGTCAGCGGCGCATGGGTCATATCCAGCGCTAATATGATCTCCCCCGCACTGGTCATCAGCCGCACATGCTGGAGCACGGGCAGGGGTGCCGGGGCAGCAGGCGGCGCAGGGACAGCGGGCGGCGGCACCGTTACCTGTGCCAGCGCCGGGGCGCTGAGAAGGAGGGCGCTCATCAGGAGGGCGGGGGCGGCGAGGAGGGCGCGAATCATCATCGCGTCATGCTAATCCTTGATGCGCCTACTGCAAGGCCGGGTGTCTCGGCGGAACGCGGCGAAGCGCGCCAACCATCTGATGCGC
>JANOPV010000305.1:0-1884 GCA_031422035.1 Sphingomonas sp.
CGGAAATATACCGACGACGATTCCCAGTGGATCGCCACCGCTGTGACTGTCAGTCCGTGCCAGCTGCGGTTCGGCACGCAGATAAAGCTCGACGCGTCCTCGGGCGAAATGCCGTCAGGGCTGGCCGCTGCCTGCGCCTCACGCGCGGCAATGGAGCGGTCGAAATAGGGCCGGAGATCCGCGCCCCATCGGCAGTTCTGGTTTGAGATACTGATCCGGATCGGCGGCCCGGACATTGTAACCGGTGTCGGCGCCGGTGTCGTCAGCGACGCCGCCGCAACATAGCCACCGTCAACCAGCCGCAACCAGCGTGAAGTGCCGTCCGCCCCCTGCACCCAACGGCCTGTGACGGGCGCAGCGGCGGCAAAACTGCGCACAACCCCGCCCGCAGTGGCCGACGGCCAGTCGCGCACTTCTGCGGCGGCGGCAACACGCAGAGTTACGCCCTCTGATAGAAAGACATCGGCGGGCCGTTGTGCCGCGACCTCCACCGACGGTGCAGCAGCAGCGGGTTCGACAGCGCCCATTTGCGGCGCACTATTCGCGCCCCACCACCAGCCGGCAGCGCCGGCACCAGCGACCAGCGCGGCGACGCCAATTAAGAGCGGCCAACGGCGTGACGTTGATGATCGGCGCTGTTCAGTCATGATGTGCTCCCCAGATGCGCGGCTTTTGGCCATGTCCGCCTTAACGCCCGCTGTATCTGGCGCTGAATAGTGCTGCCACCAATAGAAAAGGGGCCGGACACCGCATGGTGCCCAGCCCGTTTTTTATGCCTTTCCCTAGCGCAAGCGCTAGGGTGTTAGGCTACGGCGTCTTCAAACTCTTCGTCGCTCATCACCGGGCCGCTATCTTGGCCCTTGGCGCTTTCGTCGCGGTCGACGAATTCGATGATCGCCATAGCGGCAGCATCGGAACCGCGGAAACCGGCCTTGATGACGCGGGTATAGCCACCGGCGCGCTCGGCATAACGCGGACCGACGACGTCAAACAGCTTCTTCAGCTGGGTTTCATCCATCAACCGGCTCATCGCCAGACGACGGTTGGACAGGCCACCGCGCTTCGCCAGCGTGATCAGTTTTTCGACATAAGGGCGCAGTTCGCGGGCCTTGGCCAATGTGGTCGTGATCTGCTCATGCTTGATGAGCGCTGCCGACATGTTGCGGAACAGGGCGGTGCGGTGGGCCGAGGTGCGCTGAAGCTTCCGGCCGCCTACTTTATGACGCATTATTCTTCCTTTGTTCGCCTTCCCCTAGCGCAGGCGCTAGCAGCGGGGCGGTTCGTAAGGGGGCCGTGCGAGGTTCCCCGGTGCAGGCCGAAAGGGTCGGCCGTCCCAATCTATCCTCTCCCTCCAGGGGAAAGGATAGTGAAGGTTGGCAGCTTGCTGCCTACCGCAACTTAGAGAGGGTCTGATGCGGCCCCTCTCCCTGCTCGCGGCGCGAGCTGTCCCTCTCCCCTGAGGGAGAGGGAATAAGCTTACCCCATCAGCTCTTGTTCGAGCTTCTTGGCCATTTCTTCGATATTTTCTGGCGGCCAGCCTGGGATGTCCATGCCGAGGCGCAGACCCATTGAGCTCAGGACTTCTTTGATCTCGTTCAGGCTCTTGCGGCCAAAATTTGGTGTGCGGAGCATCTCGGCCTCGGTCTTTTGAACGAGGTCGCCGATATAGATGATATTGTCGTTCTTGAGGCAGTTTGCGCTGCGCACCGACAATTCCAGTTCATCGACCTTCTTGAGCAGGAAGCGGTTGAGCTGGTTGGTGTCGGCTTCATCGGTCGGCGCGGCACTGGCGGCGAGGCCGATCCGCGGCGAATCATTCATCGACGTATCGGTGAAGTGGACGAACACGCTCAGCTGGTCCTGAAGAATGCGCGCGGCATAAGC
>JANOPV010000306.1:0-3995 GCA_031422035.1 Sphingomonas sp.
CAGCGCGGTTTTGCCCGGTTGGGAACGCTTTTTGTGGAAGGAGGCGCTGGAGACCCTCGCTGAATCAACGCTTGGTGGCGGGCTGCTCGGTGGGGTGCTGGGTCCCGCTAAGCTGGGCATCATCCTGTGGACGGCGATGACATTGCGTACCGATATGTACATTCAGTCGCTGAGTTTCTCGGCATCATCGGCAAAGCGTTCGGCGCTGGATGTGTCTATGACGCTGGTCCATCTGCCGCGGCCCGGGCTGACAGCGGGCCTCCTCGATCTTGCAAATTGTGCGGTCAGTTCGACCGTGGACGGGTTGGGCACATTTTTATGAGCAACCTCAACCACCCGGCCATCGCGTTGTTGAACCCAGAACGCGGCGACGCTGTGCCGGTCGGGTTTACCCGCCATCGGCTGACGCTAACCGCAGGCGTGCCGCTGCCGCTGCCGATTGCCGTACCCGGTATCGACGGCGCGCTGCTGCTGGCGCTTCCTAGCGGCCGTATTCGCAGCTGGCTGGCACTGCCAGAGAATGAGACAATTGCCAGTGGTGCAGCGCAACGGCGCCCGGTCGATCCGGCGACGGACCAAACATCTATCTATGCCGCCGCCCGCTGCCGCACATCGCCGCAACTGTTGCTGGTTAGCAACCGCATGCTGGCCGATACCTGGCCGCTGGTGCTGGGCGCGCGGCACATATTGGAACGTGGTCCACCCGGCGCACGGGTGGCCGTGGCAGAGCTGCTGCTGCTTGATTTCCTGTTGACGGCAAGTGCGGTGACGAGCGGTGCGCCAAGTGGCTGTTGGATTGATCTTGCGATGCGCGCGCTGGGCGGGAGCAGTGCATTTCGGGCTCCGATGGTGGCACACATGCCGCAGCAACAGGTTCTGGAGCGTCATCCGGAAAATCTGGCGTTTGACATGCAATTCGATTCCACCGTCGACGCCACGCCTTTTGCCGATGGCACTCCGGTGGGTGGGATCAATTGGTGGTTGAGTCACGACCGTGGCTAGCATTCCGCCCATTGCAACGGGGCCAGTCCCGCAACTTGGCCGGGCGACCGGCTGGCGCTTGGTTGTCGGGTCGGTCGTGGTCGACCATCAGCATTGCTGGGCCGACATCAATGTGACGCTGGATAGCGGCCTGTCGCCCGGGTCTTTCGAGATCCAGATGCGCGGACTGACCGCAGAGGATTTTCGCAGCATGGCCGCAGCGCGCGTTCCCCGCGCCACCGCGCCAGGCGAGCGTGAGGCCAGCCGCGGGCCGCTCTATGGCACTTTGCAGCTGTTCTGGCGTGACCGGGTCGGGTCAGAACCCAGTATCGCTGATGCGCCAGTTCTGTTTGCCTTTGCCGTGACTGCGCTGTCGCGCCGTAATGAGGGGCTGCGCACCATAACCACTATCGAAGGGCGGCACGGGCTGTTCGACCGGTTGTCACGCGCGACGACACCGCCTGCTGGTGATGCACCGGTGCAGGCGCTTGGGCCGCTCGAAGCCGCGCGACAGGTGCTGGCGTCAGCCGGATTTGCCGATGGTAGCGATTTTCAGGTTTTCACCCCAGCTGGCGCTGCAGCGACCGGCACCAACGTCAATATGGTTGTTCAGGCGAACAGTGTGGCGTTGGCGCAGCTGACCGCCCTCGATGATGCGATGTTGCGCCGCTATGGCCGCCGGGGACGGGGATGTTTCCTGCTCTATGGCGAAAAACTGCTGGTTGGACCGTTCCGGCCGGTGCCCGCCAGTGGCCTTGTCGCAATGCTCGATGCAGCGAGCGGGTTCATTGCGGCGCAGCGGCAAGGACAGGATAGCGCGGTCGCCGAAACCGAGACTACCAGCGATGGTCAGCCGTTGCCACCGCCGCGCGACATTTGGCAGGTGCAGGTTGTCGGGCGAACGGACATAAAGCCCGGCGACGTTGTGCGCTTTACCGTGCCGGGGGAGGATGCCGGCTTGTTCGGTGGCTTTGGCCTGCTGCCATTGCCCGGCGCAATGATACCCGATCAAACAGTTACGCTCTATGTCAGCAGCGTGCGCCATAGCATGGCGGTCGATCGAGGCTGGACCATGCAGCTAAGCGGGGTGACCATTGATGGCGAACCGATCGTCGACAAGGCGTGGGATATTATCCAGGCCACTACCGATGCGGTGCCCGCTACTGGTGAAGTAACCCCGCGGGCTAGTGCCGCCGGGGCGATCCGGGCGCGGGTGGGCGGCATCGTCGCCGAAGAGCTCGCTTATCGTCCGCACAGCGACGTCGGTGAGGTGCGAGCGGCAACGAGCGCAACCGAAATGGCCAGCAGCGGCGTTGTTCGGGCCGGTCATAGCAGTGACCTCCTACTTGGTGCCGCAGACATGAGTGGGGCCGGGGCAGCGCGCGATGCCGACATTAATCGCAGTGACGCGGCGCGCTTTGCGACCAATGTCCCGTATCTGACGCCCTTTGCGTGGGGGCCATTTGGTCTGGTGTTACCGCGCTATCCGGGCACGCGGGTGATGGTCTCCTATCACCATAATTCCGGGCATGATCCGGTCGACGTCGGGGCGTTGTGGCGCACGAGCGATGATGCAGCGACGAGCGCGCCGGGCCATGCTGAACCCGGTGACTGGTGGCTGATTCTGCCCGCTGGCCTGGGCAGCGCCGCCGGTCAGAGCCAAAGCGGGCGCGCCGCGATTGCGATTCCAGACGATGCCAAAGCCAGCCATGATCTTATCGATGCAGCTGGAGAGCGAACGATTGAGGTCAATGGCTTTACGGTTCGGGCCTTTGGGGCAGACAGCCTGCAGGCCCCAGCGCACCGTCCTGAGCCCCCAAGCGGCGATAATCTGCGTGGCGGCATCCAGATCGAGCATGTCGATAGCGGCGCGATGATAAGTATCGCCACCGATGGCAAGATCACGATCAAGGCGACCAGCGAACTCGTGCTCGAAGGCGTCGGCATCAAATTGAACCCAGGAAGTGGAACCGTCGATGTTGGTAGCTGACAGTCATCTGGTGTGGTCATGAGCGCGGCAGTGCGGACAGCGCTCGGGGTCGGCGGTGAACGGCGCGTCTATGGCTGGGGCCTCGCCAGTGAGCCCATTGACCCCGCATTATTTTATGCGCGCGACATTGCTTTGACGGTCAGTGCGGACGGGTCGACTGACCTGGCGCTGGTTAATGGGCTATCTGCGCTGGAACAGGATTTGCGCACCGCGCTGGGGACGGCGCTGGGCTCAGACCCGCTCAATATGCTCCACGGCTTTGATGGCATTCGCGCCGTTGGGGAGGAGCGCGATTTCCTGATGTTGCGCGAGCGCATCCGCGGTGCAGTTGTCATGCTGCTGCGGGCGGACGCCCGGGTCCTATCGGTGACACGGGTGCTGATAGGCCCGGAAATCACGGCCTTTCGCAGCGGGCAGACCACTGCGCCTCCGCCCGCTGGCACCTACGGCATTGTCGACATCGAAGTAAGTTTTCGTATTCGCGGCGGGCAAGAGGCGACGATGGCCTTCGGTCCGATTTTGGCAGGAGCATAGACGATGGATGACATCAACCGGGCGCTGGCAGCCCTGCCCACGATTGACGCGTCGGTGCTGAACAATAGCGGCAGCGGACCCTATGGTTTGACCGACGCAGGCTATGCCGCCAAACCCTATGCCCGGCTGGTTGCCGAGGGTCTGGCCAATGCGCGGACACTGATGGGGGCGGAGGTAGACGTCGGGCAGGGATCGGTCATCCGCAAGCTGATCGAATTAACCGCAATTGAACATGCGCGAACCTATGCACTGATCGGCGGACTGGTGGATGATCTGACGGTGCCGACCGCACGCGGTGAGGGACTTGACCGACTGGGCGAGGAGCTTGGTTTGCCACGGCCCTTTTGTGCGGCCAACGGACAGGTGAAATTGCGGTTGAACGGGGCGCTGCCGGTCGGCACCGTTGAGCTCATTATCGCCGCCGGTACGCGGATGCTGACGCCGGGGGGACATCATGTCGCCACGACTCAAAGCGCCCGTCTGACTGCGG
>JANOPV010000307.1:0-7370 GCA_031422035.1 Sphingomonas sp.
ACGGTGCCGATGTTGCCGAACAGCTCTTCAAAAAAGCTGCGGTCGCGACCCAGCGTCGGGGTGCTGTCGCCATTGGGGGAAATGCGGGCAATGGTTTCAGCGCCGGTGCGGTCAACCGCGGTCACATTGCCCGCCGGGTCAAAGCGGATATGGACAAGGGTCTGTTCGCGTGGGCGCGGGCTGGCAAAGGCCAGTTGCCGGGTTTCGCGTGACAGATAATACCAGTCATTGTCGTTAAACTGTCCGGCAAAGGTCGGGCGGCCCAGCGTGCGCTCTACCGACGCCTTATTATCGATGCCGACTGCAACCGAATCGAGCAGCACGCTGTCAACAATATAGCCTTGATGCGCGCGCAACTGGGTGCAGCCGCTGGAAAGCAGCGCCGCGCCGGTCAGCGTTGCGGCCAGAAAGATCGTGCGGCGGTTCATGGTTGCGTCCTCAGCTCTTCAATCGGGTGGCGTGCCCCGCCGCAGATAGCGGCCCGCCGGGTTCACCACGCTTTAGGGCAAAGCAGCGCCGCGCCGCAAGAGGGGTGCGGTATGGACGGTGCCACGGGCTTGCATCCCCCCCACTGACGCCTATGTGCCATTCCTATGTCCTTGCTCGACCGCCTCTTCACCCGCACGTCCACCGGGCCCGCCACCAGCCGCGACGCGCTGCGCCCTGCGTATCAGGCCGTAGTTGCCGCCGCGCGCCAGCCCGCGTGGTATCATGATGGCGCGCCCGATACGCTCGACGGGCGGTTTGACATGGTCACCGCCATTCTCGCGCAACTGTTGCTGCGCCTCGAAACTGCCGGCGGCTTTGCAACGCAAAGCGCGCTGCTGACCGAAGTATTCGTCGACGATATGGACGGCCAGCTGCGTGAAATCGGCATTGGCGACATGATCGTCGGCAAACATATCGGGCGGATGATGGCGGCGCTGGGCGGCCGGCTCGGCGCGTATCGTGAGGCGGGGGACGACCCGGCAACGCTCGCCGCCGCGCTCGAACGCAATATGTGGCGCGGCGAACCCGCGCCTGACGGTGCCGCCGTCCGGGTGGCCCAGCGGCTGATCGGCTGGCGCCGCTTGCTCAGCCAGACCGCGCCCGATGCGCTGGTGGCGGGGGCTCTGCCGCCGGTGCCGGTGTGACGGTGCCGGTATGACCATGCCCGCCGAACTCTCCCGCCCGCTCACGCTGGAACAGGCGCGCCGCACCACTCGCCCGATCAATATTGCGGCGGACACCGCCGAATGCGCCGCGCTGGCGGTGCGGTTCAAGCTCGTCACCCTTGATCGGCTGACCGCGACGCTGACCGTCACCATCGCGGGCGATGTGCTCACCGTCACCGGCACCCTCGACGCCGCCGTGACCCAGCGTTGCGTCGCGACCGGCCAGCCCTTGCCCGCCCGCATCGCCGCGCCGTTCACCGTCCGCTGCGTTCCCGCCGCCGCGCTGGAGGCCGATGGTGAAGAGGCTGAGGTTGAGCTCGCGGGCGATGATCTCGACACCATCGGTTATGACGGCGGCGGCGTTGATCTGGGCGAACTGGTCGCGCAATCGCTCGCCCTCGCGCTCGATCCATGGCCGCGCCACCGCGACGCCGATGCCATCCTCAAAGCCGCCGGCGTCAAGGATGCGGGTGAAGCGGGGGTGTTCGGCGTGCTCGCCGGACTGCGCGATAAACTCAAAGGCAGCTAAGCCTCAGATAAGCCTTAGAACGGCACTTCGTCGTCCAGATCGTCGGGGAACGGCGATCCGCCGCCTCCGCTACTGCCGCCGCCGCGCGCTGCGCCGCCGCCATTGCCGGCGGGCTCATCCCAGCTGCCACTGCTGCCGCTGTCCCAGCCAGAACCGCCGCCAGAGCCACCTGAGCCACCGCCAGAGCGTTGACCACCGCCGCCACCGCCGCCGCCACCGCCGCCACCGGGCGCGCCGTCAAGCATGGTCAGCACCCCGCCCAGCCCGGCCAGCGTGACTTCGGTCGAATAGCGGTCATTGCCGTCGCGGTCCGCCCATTTGCGGGTGCGCAGCGAACCTTCGATGTAAACCTTGCTGCCTTTTTTCAGATAGCGTTCGACCACCCCGACCAGCCCCTCAGACTGGATCGTTACGGTATGCCATTCGGTGCGCTCTTTTTTCTCGCCGGTCTGGCGGTCCTTCCAGCTTTCGCTGGTGGCGATCCGCAGATTGGCGATCTTGCCACCATTCTGGAATGTCTTGATTTCAGGGTCGGCGCCCAGATTGCCGATCAGGATCACCTTGTTGACGCTGCCCGCCATAATGTCGCTCTTCCCTTAGCCCAGTCCAAGGGCCACCGCGGTCCAATAGACGATACCCGCAGCGACATAGGCGAGCACAAACAGATAGCCAACCATGAACAATGGCCAGCGCCAGCTATTTGTCTCGCGCCGGGTAACTGCGATGGTCGAAATGCACTGCGGCGCAAACACGAACCAAGCGAGGAAGGCGAGCGCGGTGGCGAGGCTCCAGCGTGTCGACAGCCGCTCGGTCAGCGCGCCGGCCGTCGCGGCCTCATCATCGCCGGCGTCAATCGCATAGGCGGTGGCCAGCGCTGCCACCGCCACCTCACGCGCCGCCATCGCGGGCAGCAGCGCCAGCGCGATGTCATGGTTGAACCCGATTGGCCGGACAGCGACCTCAATCACCGACGCGATCCGCCCGCCCGCACTATATTCCAGCTGATTGGCATCCGACCCCAGCGGCACTTTGGGAAAGCTGAGCAACAGCCACAGGATGATCGTGGTGGCAAAAATGATTGTCCCCGCGCGGCGCAGGAATATCCACGCCCGCTGCCACAGGCCGAGCAGCACGTCGCGCATCCGCGGCATCTGGTAGCGCGGCAATTCCATCAGAAACCCGGTCGCTGGCCCCTTGGTTACGGTGCGCCGCAGCACCCAGGCCGCACCCATCGTCGCCGCAATGCCGAATATATAGAGGCCGAGCAGCACCAGCCCCTGCAACCCCACCGGCCCGGCCACAGTGCGCGCTGGAATGAACGCGGCAATGATGACCGCATAGACCGGCAGCCGCGCCGAACAGGTCATCAGCGGCGCGACCAATATTGTGGTCAGCCGGTCCTTGGGATCTGGAATCGACCGTGTCGCCATGATCCCGGGGATCGCGCAGGCAAGGCTGGAGAGCAGCGGGATGAACCCGCGCCCGGACAGGCCGACCTTGGCCATCAGCCCGTCCATCAGAAAGGCGGCGCGTGCCATATAGCCAGTTGATTCGAGCAGCAGGATGAAGAAAAAGAGGATGATGATCTGCGGCAGGAACACCACCACTGCGCCGACCCCGCCGAGCACGCCCTGGACGATCAGATCATGGATGAACCCCGCAGGCAATGCGCCGGACACCGCCCCGGACAAGGCCGCAATTGCGCCTTCGATCCAACCCATCGGTGCCTCAGCCAGCGTGAACACCGCCTGGAAGATCACGAACAACAGGGCGATCAGGATCAGCATCCCGAACACCGGGTGCAATAACCAGCGGTCCAGCTCATTGGCAATCCGGCGGCGCGGCGCATTGCTGACCACCGCCGCATCGGCGATGCGCTGCACTCGGTGCCGCCGCTCGCGCTCGGTCGGCGCGTCCGTGTGACCAGCCGGGCGTGGCGCAGCAATCGCTGCCGCCACCGCCTCACCCAGCGCCGCCATCCCGCGCCGCCGCACTGCCACTGTCGCTACGACCGGCACGCCCAGGTCCGCGGCCAGCCGGTCCGGGTCGATGACGAGCCCGTCACGCTCGGCCATGTCGACCATGTTGAGGGCGATCACCGTCGGCAGGCCCAGCGCGATCAGTTCCAGCGCGAAATTCAGATGCTGCGCCAGATTGCCGGCATCGACGACGATCACCAGCGCATCGGGGCGGCGTTCACCGACCTGTTGGCCCAGCAGGACGTCGCGGGTTACCGCTTCATCGGGGCTCGACGGCACCAAGCTGTAGCTGCCGGGCAGATCGACATATTCGACCGGGCGACCATCGGGCAGCGCGGCGCGCCCGACATGGCGCTCCACCGTCACGCCGGGATAATTGGCGATTTTCTGGCGCGCGCCGGTCAGCGCGTTGAACAGGCTCGACTTGCCCGAATTGGGGTTGCCAGCCAGCGCGATCATCGGTGGTGCGGTCGTCATGATGCCGGTTCGACCTGAACCGCCGCCGCATGCGCCCCGCGCATCACAAAGCGTAACCGCCCGATCCGCACCGCCAGGGGATCGCGGGCGAATAAACTGCCACGGTGCAGCGGTTCGATTTCGACCCCCTCAAACAGCCCCAGCTCGCGCAACCGCCGTGCTTCGTCGGGGTGCAGGCTGTCCCAATCAATCACAGTCACCCGGCCAATCTGGCCGAGCGGCTGCGTATCGAGACTCCGAGATGTGCCAACGCTCATTTGCGAGCGATTATCATTATACGCAGCGCGTGCAAGCAATAAGGCGTCAGCCCTAGCGCGCCGGATAGCGCAGTCGGCCAATAAAGCGCGATAGGCTGGGCAAATTCTCGCGGCGCTTGCGCATCCCACCCTTCAGTTTTTCGATCTGCATGACATTGTCGATTCGCCGGGCGATGAAGGCGCGGGTGTCGGCAAAATCCTCGCTCTCATCATCGACGAACACCGCGACGCTGCTGGCATAGACCGCGCTCAGCGTCATCCGTTTGCTATAATGGTTGAAATCGGTCGCATTGTCCCCGGCCAGCCGCCACATATGGTCGGCGGCGCGCCACATCAGCCGGGCGGCATGCGGCGCATTTTGCAGCATGGCGAGGATGGCGAGCGCGCGCCGCTGGGCCTCGCGGTCAGGGGCCACAATCTCAAACCGCGTCTCCAGCAAATGGGTAATCCGCGCCCGGATCTTCATCGCCGCCAGCATCTCCGGCGGACAGCGGCGCTCCAGCTCGGCGTCGACACTCGCAAACCAGCAATCGATCATGTCTGCCGCGCCATCGGCAAAGGCCAGCCGCGCCAGATCAGCATCGACGCCCAGCTCCATCGCCGCATTGGCAATCGCCGCCGGTCCCCAGCCATCAAATGCCGCATTGCGCGCTAGCGCTGGGGCTAGGGCTGAGCGTAGTTCGTCAACGGTCGGGTCGTCGGAAAGGGTGGGGGCGAGCATGGAGTCGGTCATGCGCCCTCCTAACCCGTCCCCGCCCGCTGCGGCAAGCGCGCTAATACCAGCGCCGCCGCGACTAGCGCTGCGCCCGCCCACTCAGCCAGCGACAAGCGCTCGCCATAGCTTATCCAGCCAACCAGCGCCGCCACCGCCGGCTGAATCAGCAGCACCAGCCCGATGACCAGCCCGGAAAAATGCGGCAGCGCAAAGACCAGCAAGCCCTGGCCGATCACCTGGCTCGAAAGTGCCAGCAGCAGCACCGGCGTCCAGTCGCGCGGCAACACCTGTTCGCCCATGCTCAGCGCGACGATCAACAGCGGCAGGCAACCGGCGGCGGTGGAGATGCTCAGCGTCTCCCACGGGCCAACCGCCCCGCGCACCCGCTGCATTGCCAGCATATAGCCAGCATAGAGTATCCCGGCGAGCAGACAGAATAGGTCCCCGACCAGATTGTCGCGCGACGCCTCATAGCTCTCGCCCATCAGCAGGAATGCCCCGGCCAGCGCACAGACCAGCGCCGCTGCCTCCGCCGCGAACGGCCAGCGCCGCGCGATGATGATCGCCCATACCGCCAGGATGATGCTGGCGCTGTTGCCGAACAGCGTCGCATTGGCCATTTTGGTCATCAATATGCCGACGTGCCAGCTGGCCAGATCGGCGGCAAAGAACAATCCGGCGAACAGCGCCAGCGCGATCAGCGGTCGGGATAGGGGTGGGCGCTTACTTTGCCGCACTTCACGCCGCGCCAGCAGGAACAGGATCGGTAGTGCCAGCGCCAGCCGCCAGAACCCCGCCGCTACCGGCCCGGTATCGGCCAGCCGCACAAACAACGGCCCCAGCGCCAGCATCGCACTGCCCGCGACCAGCGCGGCGAATGCGAATGCGGGAACAGCGTTTGCCCCGGCCGCTGCCTCGCCCTTCGCTGGCGACAAGTTTTTCTTCGCAACGGAAATGATTGAAACCCCTCTACCTGTTCCCTAACTTCGCTGAACCAAAGCACAAGGACGCTCAACCATATGCCCACCCTGTTCGACCCCATTCAGCTTGGCGATATTGCTGCACCAAATCGCATCCTGATGGCCCCGCTCACCCGCGGGCGCAGTGCGCCGGTGCACGTGCCGCTGACCGCGCTCAAGGCTGATTATTACGCGCAGCGCGCCGGGGCGGGACTAATTATCGCCGAGGCAACCGGGATCAGCCAGGAGGGGTTGGGCTGGCCCGCCGCGCCCGGCATCTGGTCGCCAGAACAGGTTGAGGCGTGGAAGCCGGTGACCGGCGCGGTCCATGATGCGGGCGGTCGGATCATCCTTCAGCTGTGGCATATGGGCCGTCTCGTCCACTCGGATTTCCTCGGCGGAGCGCAGCCGGTATCGGCCTCCGCGCTCACCGCGCCCGGCATGGCGCACACCGCCACCGGCAAGCAGCCCCATGTCGAACCGCGCGCGCTGCGGCTCGACGAAATTCCGCGGATCATTGAGGATTATACTCGCGCTGCAACCAACGCGATGGCCGCCGGTTTTGACGGGGTGCAGCTCCACGGTGCCAATGGCTATCTGATCGACCAATTCCTGCGCGATAACTCCAATATGCGCGACGATGCCTATGGTGGGCCGATCGAAAACCGCATCCGCTTATTGTCCGAAGTCGCCTCGGCCTTGGTCGATACCGTCGGTGCCGGGCGGACCAGCGTTCGCCTCAGCCCCAATGGCGAAACCCAGGGCGCGGATGACAGCAACCCGGAGGCGCTGTTCACCGCCGCCGCCGCCGAACTCCAGCGGATCGGCATCAGCTTCCTCGAACTGCGTGAACAAAAGGCCTTTGGCAATTTCGGTCAGACTGACGTGCCGCGGGTGTCGCCGTCGATCCGCAAAGTGTTCACCAATCCGTTGATCCTCAACCAGGAATATCGGTTGGATACTGCCAGCGAAGACATCGCCAGCGGCCTTGCCGACGGCATCAGCTTTGGCCGCCCGTACATCTCAAACCCGGATCTCGTGGACCGGCTCAGGGTCGACGCTGAACTCGCACCCGATGATTACAAGACCTGGTACGGCCCGGATGCCGTCGGCTACACCGACTATCCGGTAATGGAACGCGTCGGGGCGTAACTATCGCCTAACTTCGTCACCCCGGACTTGATCCGGGGCCCATCTCCGGCTCGGTCGCCACTGGCTGCCGGATTGGGCCCGCCATAACGACGGGGGCGATGCGCGATGCTCTATCCCCGCCGCGCTCGCCAATCCGCCGCGCTCTGCC
>JANOPV010000308.1:0-10378 GCA_031422035.1 Sphingomonas sp.
GCGGCTGATATAATCATAGACACGCTGCGCATGCTCAGCATCATCGGCATAGGCGCTGGCGACGCGGGCAAACAGATCCTGATAGGATTCGCCGGGAAGGAGATAGCGGTCCTCCAGCGTGTTTTTGCCGAAATCAGTGAGCAGAGCATCGCGCGCGGCATCAGTGGTCACGGCAAAGCGGCGCTCCGCCACCTCGCTCGATGACAGCGCTGCATTAGCTGTCGGCGCGGCTGGAGCCGATGGACTCGTCGAAGCTGCCGTCGCCTCATCGAGCGCACCCTGCCGATCGAGCAGTTGCGTTGCCATTTCACCGTTCTCCTCAGCGCGCGTATCGCGAAAATCCATGTTGCCGCCCCATTCACCATGCCGGGTGCAGCGGTGATTCGCTACCCCGTTTGTTCTTGCAATGTTCAAAACGAAATTACATCCCGTCCGCACATCGCCAAGCGGCTGAACAGGGGCAGTAATTCCCGGCCACACCCGCATCGAATCGCGGTGCATGGCAGAAACGACCTTTTAGCCGTTCCTGGTCAAAGACACAATCTGTTGGGTGCCCCCGCTGGCCTACCCACCACACATAGTGCCACAGCGCGCCGACGTGACAAGTCGGTTAATGACATATTAATGAATCGGTTCGTCGCTCCATTAAGCCGCTTCGTCGCAGGTGTTTTTATGCTGCACCGCAGCGACGCGCGGACGATCCAGCGCTTTGCCACTTGGCAAGAGAACGAACAGGGGACAAAAAAATTCCGCTGTCGAGGGTGCCCGATTTACGGCTGGAGCGGCTGGCCAGCCTCATCATATAGCAGGATTGGCCGGGTGACCGCTTCGAAAAGCTGAATCCGCCGATCCAACTCATCCAGCATCAACGACAATTGCTCCAATTGAGCGGCTTCACGGCTATAGTGCGGCGTCGCCCTGTAGGCTGTCAGCGCATTCGTCATTGCTTGCCGAGCGCGGTCAAGCGAAGCGCGATTATAGCCTCGCTCTGCTATGACGATCCAGTACATGGCATAGCCAAGCTGCACTAATGCATATGCCGCCGGGTCACTCTCTCTTGTGAAAAAAGCGGCAGAGGCATCGAGCTGGACAAGTAGCTGAGATCCATCAATCGCGGGCTCATCGATGAGACGATACATTTGGAAATAAACCAGCGAAAAGAGAATTAATTCGCGATCATCATCATCGGTCACTGGGAGCCGCAAGGCCTGCTGCATGATCGCATCAAAATCTTGGGGCCATGGGTCACCTTCAGAAACCACCAATTTAGAGGTGATGTCCAACCAACGCATGGACAAATTAAGCCATTGATCGGGCGAGGCGGACGGGTCAACCGCGGCAATCTCATCCCTGAGTGCGGATTGGTGGCTGCGCAAATCCTCTGCAGTCGCCGCGCCAAGACTATAGCCGCCGCTAAGTGACAGGCTGTAGGACATTCAACTGTCGAACCACGCATAATCGCTTCTGCTGATTGCGCTTTGCCTTATGGCACGATGAGCCGCAATGGCTTCGGAGGCCACCCGTGCATCCCCCGTTATCCGCGCAAGATTTCCAAGCGTATATCCCAATTGCAGCTGCGCAGCATAGTCATGCGTCGCATCAAGTGGGTAACGCTCAACTATTCGGCGATAAATGGCAATAGCCGCCTCAGCGCTTTCCCGGTCACCGCGCCATGCCAATTGACTCAAAGGAGACGCGGCGAAATATGCGGTTAAATTCCACGTCTCACTCACCTGCCCCGGATGATCGGTGTCGATTTCCCGCAAATATTGCTGCCCGATCTGGATGACGTCGCGAATCTCAGCCATTTGCGCCGCATTGAGGATGTCATCAATCCGCGATACCGCCATCGCGCGGTACATTAATTCTCGCGAGTGCAGTTCCTGTCGGCGCAATCGATCTGATGGAGGCGTTAACTCCGCAGCGCGCGCGAAGCCAGCGGCAGCGGCACGACGGTCACCACCAATAGCAGCTATATGTGCGGCATACGCCACCGCATCAGCGGCAATTGCAGCTCGCCCCTCGGCCAGCTGGGCGATTTCCCGCGCCGTCTCTAAGGCTCCCATAAGGTCACCATCGGCAACCCGAGCCTCCGCAACGTCAATCAGCGCCACAAGGTCGGTTCCTGCAACCAAGACACGTAATCGGGCATTTTCAGCATCGAGACTGACGATCTGCTCAAACCCTCTGTCAATGCAGGAAAAAAGCGCCCCTCTTTCCCTCTCCCGAACCTCCCGACTGATTTCCGTGCCGCACCGGGTTGCAATTTGTGAGAGCAAGCTGAAACCTGACCCAGCCTGTCGCTCCGCGCGGCGGCGGCCTTGCTCACTCCCCAAAAGACGACGCTCGAGGTTTGCAATATAAGCCTGGGCTCTTGCGTCCTCGGCGACGGTACTGCCAGACAGCGCGATACGATCAGGCAGCATCCCGCGCTGCTGCGCAGCGGCGCCTGTGGTGACAAGCGACCATGCCGCCAATAGCATCAAGCCATTTGCCAGTTTCGCCATCATGGGCACGATACCAAGGTATTGGGGACATCCTGTTGCCGGTTTTCCCCTGGCTGGATGATCGTCAACGTATCTATATCAACAACCATTTGCACCCGATGCCCGGAGACCGGGGTGCGCTGCGTCAGAAAAATAATGTTGTCGCCAAAGCCGGTAACGCGGGCGGTGCTGACTGGCGCATTCGGAAACTGGATGCTCAGCATTTGCGTGGCTCCGGCATAGCTGATTTCGGCGGTATCAAGCGACGGACAGCCAATCGTGCCCCAGCGCCCGGTCGCGCGCTCCAGCAAAGCCGCTTGGCTGGACGTAACTCGGGCCAATGTGCGATCAAGCTTATTTTCAATGGCCCCGGCACTGCTTTCGCGGGCTGGTCGGGGGGCGGATTGGTCGGCAACCCACGACACCGCTTGCGATGCAACTAATGCCGGCAAGAACATCGCGAACGCGAACCGCCAATTTATCCAGCTTTTCACATTTTTTGGGCTTTGTGGCCAACCGCCTGCGATTTGGATTCCAACCGCGAAAGCAACGACCCATAAAGAGATCGCAAAAAGCCCCCGGCAGATTCCTATATCTCTATCGGTCGCAGAGCTAATTGACAGATAAATAAACCATAAAATGAACATCGCGGCGATAAAGACAGACATCCAGTCCAGCCAATTGGATTTCCTGGGTAATGTATTTGGCTGATCACGGCTCATCGTGACGAACGATAATCATGACTCGAAATTTTCCGCAAGTGTCGAATATAAAGCCCTCAGGCGCGGCGTTAATCGGAGCCGCGTCAGGCGCGGCGCTGGGCTTTGTCGATCCGATCGTCGCGCAGATGATCTCTGGGGCGCAAGTCGGTGAGTTCTTCGACCGGGACTGCTTTGCTATAGAGGAAGCCCTGCAGCTCGCGGCAGCCTTCGGCGCGCAGGGCCTCCGCCTGGCTTTCGCGTTCGACCCCCTCAGCGATGGTTTTCATGCCCAATGTGGCGGCAAGATCGACCACCGAACCAATGATCGCCCGACTCTCCGCCCGGCTGTCGACATCTTCGACAAAACAGCGGTCAATCTTGATCTTGCTGAACGGAAAGCTACGCAGATAATTGAGCGAAGAATAGCCGGTGCCGAAATCATCCAGCGCGATCTGGATGCCGAAACTGCGTAATTTGTGCAGCGTCTGCACATTGACGTCGCTGTCATGCAGCAACACCGATTCCGTGATTTCGAGGCAAAGTCGCGTCGGGGCAACGCCGGATGTCGCAAGCGCCGAGAGGATCGTCGAGATCAGCGTCGGGCTGCGCATTTGCAGCGGTGACAGGTTGATGGCGATTTCGACATGCTCGGGCCAGGTGCCAGCGTCATCCAGCGCCTGGCGGATTGCCCATTCGCCGATCGGGATGATGAGGCCGGTTTCCTCAGCGACGCCGATAAAGTCATCGGGCATCACCACCCCGCGTACGGGATGGACCCAGCGGATCAGCGCCTCACAGCCGATCAGCGCGCCGGTCGCGCTGTCGATCAGCGGTTGATAATGGAGGCGTAATTGCCCCTCGGCCTGGGCGAGGCGCAAATCCATCTCGATCTGCCGCCGTTCCTGCGCCGCCGCGTCCATGGCGGGCGCAAAGCGGAGCGCCCGGCCGCGGCCGTCCGCCTTTGCCGCGTATAAAGCGAGATCAGCCATGCGCAGCAGCGCCTCTGGCGTGTCGCCGTCTTCGGGCGCGACCGCCATGCCGATGCTGGCGCCAACGACGACATCATGATCGCCCAGCGACACCGGCATGGCCAATTCATTGACGATGCGCGCCGCCAGCCGATCCATCGCGCGCAGGCGGCGCGGCGGCAGCAGCACGGCGAATTCATCCCCGCCAAGCCTAGCCACCAGGGCCCCGCGCCCAACAATCGCCTCCAACCGGCGCGCCACCGCCTGCAATAAGCGGTCGCCCACCGAATGGCCCAGCGTGTCGTTGATCGCCTTAAACTGGTCGAGATCGATGTACATGATCCCGCACGCACCAGTGCCGCGTGTCAGCATATGATAGAGTTTCTGGTTGAAGACAAAGCGGTTGGGCAGATCAGTCAGCCCGTCATAATGGGCGAGATAGCTGACCTGCTCCTCCGCCTGACGCTGCGCCGTGATGTCGGTAACGACCCCGCGATACGCGATCCGGCGGTCCCCAGTTGGGCGCGCGCTGATCGCCCACCAGTGGGTCGAGCCCTCTATTGTCAGGGCGACAATATGCCGCCGGACCGCGCGCCCGGAGCGAAAATGCCGTTTCAAGGCTTCGCGCGCATCATCATCGTCAAGCAGCTGGCCAAAGGGTAGCCCCGCAAGCGTTTCGAGCGGGCGGCGCGTCGCCTCCGCAAGCCGCTGGCATG
Organism: Sphingomonas sp.; assembly: GCA_031422035.1. Taxonomy (GTDB): domain Bacteria; phylum Pseudomonadota; class Alphaproteobacteria; order Sphingomonadales; family Sphingomonadaceae; genus Sphingopyxis. The sequence continues at coordinate 4,872 of JANOPV010000308.1, forward strand.
GGTCAACCAGACGCCCGCGCCCATCGACCTCGATCAGCCAGTCCGAGCCTTGTTCGGTGAAATCATTGAGCAACAGCTGAATGGTTTCAGACGAGCGCGCCAGTTCGCGGCGGTGGATAAACGCCTCGCCAAAACGCTCACCATTGCGCAGCACGGTATCGCGGAGCACCATGATGAAACACAGCAGCAGGCCCAACGCGATGGTGGATGCGGTCGTGCCGTGCAGTAACAAGCCGCCCGCCGCCGCGAGCCCGGCGCATAGCACATAAGCGACCGCCGCGCGCGGCACGGTGCGATAGGTGACCGAGCCTGCGCTCATCATGCCTGCCCCGATGATGCCAGCGAACAATGCGACCTCAACCGGTCCCGCAGCAAGCAAGATGAGCGCCGCCATACCCCAAAAAAAGCCAAGCAAGCCGGCGGAGAAGGTCACCTGTAACCCGATCATCCGGAAGGTCGCGCGATCCGTGCTGTCGGCGTCGGGCAAGGTGGCAACGGCCCATGCGCGCCACGCGAGCAACACCGCCAATAGCGCGCCGCCTAACGCAATTTCTGGCAAAGAACCAATGTCATAAATACCAACCACCGCCGCAAAGCAGAGGAAATTGACGACATTGGCGACGATCGAACCGCGGGTCGTCTCGGCATTTTCGCTCAGACGCGCGTGTAGCAGGGCCAAGGCATCAGCCTCAGCGCGCGACACATCGGCGGGCGCACCAGCCCAAGCCCGCAAACTATCGGCGAGCGGTTCAGCACTATCGAGATGGTTGCTAGTCAACGGGCGGTCCTCAAGGCGGACCCCCATGTCCGCAATCGGTTGGGACTAGCCGGGCAAGGCAAACAATTCGTAAATCAGCCGCAAATAATCAGCCGAGTGACAGCTGCACGGTGACGCATTGATCCGCGGCAAGTATTTCCTTCCGCCGGACCGTGGCTTTGACCGGCAATAGATAGCCGCCTGCGTCCTTTGCGGGGAATAATGAGGTTTGCCAGCTGGTCGCCCCGATGGTCGCGGTGACGCGCACCGAGCCATAACCGCGCGGCGCGCTTTTGCCCGGTCGGCCGGCAGCATCGCGGATCGCAGCGGCCACCGGCCCATCGATTGTCAGGAAATACCAGGTGGCCTTTGACGGCGGACCGGAGCCAGAGCCGCGCCACACCCATAATGTCGTGGTGATGGCCCAGCCGGGCGACCCATCCTCGAGCGACCGCGCACCCTCGACGCCCAGCTCCTCCTGCAAAAACCGCTGGAGCGCTGTGCTGTCGGGATCATCGGGCATGATGCCTGCTATCCACCACAAGCCGGCACAGCGGCGCAGCGCGACCCGCCAGCGCGATCAATCATCCGGCGGACATCCGCGCCGTAATCCGACCAATCATTCACGGCACAGATATAGGCGCGATGCGCGGCGAGTGATCGGGCGAAAGTCGTGTCCCAGGCGGGATCAGCCGCAATCGCCTGTTCCGCGGTATACAACAGATAGTCGACATAGGCCTCATAAGCGGGCTCCTGCGGCGACCCGGCAATGGCGCAATAATCAGGGCGCGCGAACTCGGGTCGGGCGACCGACAGGTTTAGGAATTCGCGATAAATCTCGCGCGCCGATTGTTCGCGCTGTTGCCGGGCGGCGGCGTCAATCTGCGCCTTGACGCCGACCAGCGCAGCGATGGCGATGAGCATTGTCGCGATAGTTGCCAGCGCTTGCACCGCAACGACATGGCGTTCGAGCCAGGCAATCCAGCGGCCTAGTTGGCGGCGCATCAGGCGACAACCGGCTGTTGCTGGGTGGCGCAGTGGATGCCGCCGCCATTATCGCCAATGGCATCGACATTCAGCAGGATGATCGCTCGCCCCGGATACAGCATGGCCAAGGTTTCGCGCGCCTGGGCATCCGCCCGCTGATCACCAAATTCCGCTCCGATCACTGCGCCGTTGCAGACGTAGTAATTAACGTAGCTGGCGACAAAATCATCGCCGCGTCCGCGAGTGTTGATGGGTTCGGGGAGGACCGTGATGGCAAGCGGACGGCCATTGGCACCGGTGGCGGCTTGCAAAATCTGGTGCGTCTCATGCGCCGCGCGCGACCACGGATCGTTCGGGTCAACCCGGTCGGGTAGCTGGATCAGCACATGACCCGGCCCGACGAACCGGGCCAGCGCATCGATATGATAGTCGGTGATGTCAGCGCCGGCGATGCCCGGAGCCCAGAGCATCTGTTGGCCGCCGAGCGCCGCCAGCAATCGTTCGCCAATGGCATCCGCCGTCCCGCTATTACGGTTGGGGTTCACCCAGCTGCTGGCGTGGGCGAGCAATGTGCCCGCCCCGTCATGCTCAACCCCGCCCTGTTCGCCGACCAGCCCGCTATCGATCAATGGCAACCCCAGCCGCGCGGCGACCCGGGCAGCAACACGCGCATCGGCTGCGTGCGGTTGTTTATTGCCCCAGCCGTTGAAATGGAAATTCATCACCGCCTGCGCGCCGGACCCATCAGTGACAAAAGTCGGGCCGGAATCGCGGCACCATAGATCATCGGTTGGCACGTCCCATAGCTCGACGGCGGCGCTGAGATAACGGCGAGCCGCGGCATGATGGGCAGCAGCGGCCAGCATTACCACCGGTTCAAAATCAGCGATGCGGTTCGCAATCCGGGCGATGGCGGACTGTGCCGCACGCAGTGACGCGCGATCATAGACAGCACGGTTGACCGGCCACTGCATGAAGGTGCGCAGATGCGGCGCTGATTCCAGCGGCATGTGATAGCGCGGGGTTGTGGAGGCGCGCCGCGCCGTCGCCTGATCGGAAACGACCGCGCCGCACGCGGCCACCAGTGGCAGGCCAGCGACCGCAGCAAGTGCGCCGTTCTGCAACAGGCGGCGACGGTTAAGACACAATTGGCGGGGCGTCTCGGTCATCGTCGGTAACATTGGCATCAGGCTGCGCCGTTCGCAATCATTGTGCCGCCGCATCACTATCTATCCAACAAAACGCAGCCCGGTCATCGTCTCGCTCGCCGCCCACCAGGCATCGGCATTGGCGCGGTCCAGCACATGCGGGTGGACGCCGACATAAGATGGCGCGCCCTCCACCCAGGGCGCGGCGATGTTGCAATCGGCGCAATAGACCCCGCCCATGCCGTCAAGCAGCGGGGAGACTGCGCACCAGATGCTGGTCGCCGCGCCTTGCCCCGTTGATTTGAACATGTCGTTGAGGTTGCCGTCGGCATCATACCAGCCCATCGCGGTCATTTCTGCCATCGTCAGGCTGCGTTGCAACGGGGTGCGGATACCGCCGGGATCGACGCTGAACGCGCGCACGCCATAGGCCGCGCCAAGATCGTCAAGCGACAAAGCGAACAGGGCATTGGCACCCTTGGCCTGCGAATAGGCCGACCATTTGTCATAGGCCCGCCGTTCAAAATGCGGATCGCTGAGATCCATGCTGTTGCGGGCGTGGCCGCTGGACGACAGCACCACCACCCGTGCGCCACCCGCCGCCGTGAGCAGCGGCCACAGCTGGGCCGTCATCTGAAAATGGCCGAGATGATTGGTGGCGAGCTGGCTTTCAAAGCCGCGCGCATCGCGGGCGAGCGGGCAGGCCATGATCGCGGCATTGTTGATGAGAATGTCGATGGTGGGGGTGCGGGTCGCCAGGTCAGCGGCAAAGGCGTCGATGGCGGCAGGGTCGGACAGGTCCATGGGCACGATCACGACCTCGCCCGCCACGTCGGCAAGGTCAGCCGCCGCGACATCCGGCCGCCGCGCCGCGACATAAACGGTCGCTCCGGCTGCGGCGAGCGCGCGCACGGTTTCGATGCCCAGCCCCGAATAACCGCCGGTGACCACCGCAACCTTGCCGCTGAGATCAATGCCCGCAACAACCTCCAACGCGGTCGAGCGATAGCCAAAGGGCGAGGCGATGGGAGCTTGCGGCGTGACCGTCATGATCGTGGATTTCCTGTGTCAGATGTGAAAAAGGCTATGACAGTCAGTAACGGCGAGCAAGCCCCAGCGTGTGGGCAGAAACAGGCGGGCGATATGAGCATAACCATCAGCGAAGACGATCTGATCGCCAGCGTCGCCGATGCGCTGCAATATATCAGCTACTTTCACCCGATGGACTATATTCGCGCATTGGGGCGCGCCTATGAAGTGGAGCAAGGGCCAGCCGCGAAGGACGCCATCGCCCAGATCCTGACCAACAGCCGGATGTGCGCTGAGGGGCACCGGCCGATTTGCCAGGATACCGGGATTGTCACCGTATTCGTCAAATGGGGGCAGGACTGCCGGCTGGCATCGCCCCGGTCGCTGCAACAGGTGGTCGATGAGGGCGTGCGCCGGGCGTATCTGCACCCCGAAAACAAGCTGCGCGCCTCGATCCTCGCCGACCCCGCGTTCAGCCGGGTGAACACGCGGGACAACACCCCGTGCGTGCTCAACGTCGAGCTGGTGCCTGGCGACAAGGTGCATATCGACGTTGCGGCGAAGGGCGGCGGGTCCGAAAACAAATCCAAGTTCAAGATGATGAACCCGTCCGACTCCATCGTCGATTGGGTGCTGGAAATGGTGCCGCAAATGGGTGCTGGCTGGTGCCCGCCCGGCATGCTGGGCATCGGCATCGGCGGCACCGCGGAAAAGGCGATGCTGCTGGCCAAAGAGAGCCTGATGGGCAGCATCGACATGGCGGAGCTGAAAGCGCTGGGACCAAAGACACCGACCGAGGAGCTACGCATCGAGATTTATGACAAGGTCAACGCGCTGGGCATCGGCGCGCAGGGCTTGGGCGGGCTCGCCACCATTCTCGACGTCAAGATCATGGATTATCCGACCCATGCCGCGTCAAAGCCCGTCGCGATGATCCCCAATTGCGCCGCCACCCGCCATGCGCATTTCACGCTGGACGGCAGCGGGCCGGTATTTCTGGAGCCGCCGAAGCTGTCGGACTGGCCCGACGTTAACTGGACGCCCGACAAGGCGGCGATCCGCGTCGATCTCGACACGCTGACGCCCAATGTAGTCGCGGGCTGGCAGGCGGGCGACCGGCTGCTGCTGAATGGCAAGATGCTGACCGGGCGCGATGCCGCGCACAAACGTATCGCGGATATGCTGGGCCGGGGCGAAGCGCTGCCGGTCAGCTTTGCCGGTCGGATGATCTATTATGTCGGCCCCGTCGATCCGGTCGGTGAGGAGATTGTCGGGCCAGCCGGGCCAACCACCGCGACCCGCATGGACCAGTTCATGGACATGATGCTCGAACAGGGCCTGCTGGGCTGTGTCGGCAAGGCGGAGCGTGGCCCGGCAGCGACGCAGGCGATTGCCAAGCACAAAAGTGCCTATCTGATGGCGGTCGGCGGTGCGGCCTATCTGGTCGCGCGGGCGATCAAGGGTAGCAAAGTTGTCGGGTTCGCGGACCTCGGCATGGAGGCGATCTACGAGTTTGAAGTCGCCGATTTCCCGGTCACGGTGGCGGTGGATTCGACAGGCGAAAATGTCCACCAGACCGCGCCGAT
>JANOPV010000309.1:0-2020 GCA_031422035.1 Sphingomonas sp.
GATCAATGGATCGAACGGACCGGGCGGCATGCGAAACTCGTGGTGGTGCGGGCGCTTGGCGGTGAGGGGTATTGGCCATACGGGCTGGAGGCTTTGCATGCGGCTTCGGTGAACCACGGCTTCAAGCTGGCGGTTTTGCCCGGTGACGACAAGGCGGATGCCGGGTTGCGGCGGTTTTGTACCTTGGCGGAAGCTGATTGTGCGGCGCTTTGGCATTGCCTCACCGAAGGCGGGGTGGGCAATGCGACTGCGTTTCTTGGTCTTGCTGATGCATTGACCGGCGGGGAATCCGACTTTGAAGTGCCGAAACCGCTTTTGAAGGCCGGGATTTGGCGCAAGGACTTTGCAGCGACTGCGCTGGATGCCTTGCAGGCGGACTGGATCGATGGCGCACCGGTTGCGGCGGTCGTGTTTTACAGGGCGCTGGTGCAAAGCGGGCAGACGGCGGCGATTGACGCGCTTTGCGATGCATTGATGGCGCGGGGCACGAATGTGCTGCCGGTTTTTGTCACCTCGCTCAAGGATGCGGTAAGCGCAGCGACCGTTTCGGCGCTGTTTGGCGAGGCGAAGCCCGATATCGTTCTCAATTCCACCGGGTTTGCTGTTTCAGCGGCTGGAGGCGATTGGAAGGGAACGGTGCTTGATGCTGGTGGTGCGCCGGTGTTGCAGGTGGTTTTGTCTTCCTCACAGGAAGAAGCGTGGCGGCAATCGGCGTTCGGGCTGTCGTCGCGCGATCTTGCCATGAACATTGCCCTGCCGGAATTGGACGGGCGGGTGTTTGCCCGGGCGATTTCATTCAAAGCGGCATCTGAGTTTGATGAGCATGTGCAGGCGGCGATCGTGCGCCATACGCCGCATACCGACCGGGTGGATTTCACCGCCGACCTTGCGGCGAACTGGGTGCGACTGAGACGCAAAAGCGCGGTAGAGCGAAATGTCGCCATTGTGCTCGCCAACTATCCGAACAGGGACGGGCGCATTGCCAACGGGGTCGGGCTGGATACGCCGGCGGGCACGATCGAAGTGCTACGGGCGATGGCTGCGTCGGGCTATGAGACTGGCGCCATTCCCGCAGACGGGGATGCACTGGTGCGTGCGCTGCAGGCGGGTGTGACCAATGCGGCAGATGATGGGCGCGAAGTGCGAGAGGTGCTTTCGCTCAATGATTACAAGCGGTTGTTCGCTGCATTGCCGAAAGTGATTCAAGAGCAGGTGACGGCGCGCTGGGGTGCGCCGGAGGCTGATCCGTTCTGGCGCAGGGACACTAAAGCCTTTGCGTTGCCGCTGATGCGGTTTGGCAGGGCGATGGTCGGTATCCAGCCCGCTCGGGGCTACAATATTGATCCGAAGCAAAGCTACCACTCGCCAGACCTTGTGCCGCCGCACGGCTATTTCGCATTCTATTTTTTCCTGCGTGATCGGTTTGGCGCCGATGCTGTGATCCACATGGGCAAGCACGGCAATATGGAATGGCTACCGGGCAAGTCGCTGGGGTTGTCATCCGGGTGTTACCCCGAAGCGGTGTTCGGGCCGGTGCCGCATCTCTATCCGTTTATCGTCAACGATCCGGGCGAGGGGACGCAGGCCAAGCGGCGCGCCTCGGCTGTCATCATCGACCACCTGACGCCGCCGCTAACGCGGGCCGAAAGCCATGGCGTGCTAAAGGACCTCGAAGCGCTGGTGGACGAGTATTATCAGGCTCAAGGCGCTGACCCGCGCCGGGTGAAACTTTTGGGGCCGCGCATCCTGGAACTGGTGCGTGACAGCGGGCTGGATCAGGACGCGGGGATTGGCAAGACGGACGATGAAGGCCGGTCGCTGGAGAAACTGGACGCTTATTTGTGTGATCTAAAGGAGATGCAGATCCGCGACGGGCTGCACATTTTCGGGCGTGCGCCGGTGGGGCGACTGCTGACGGATTTGACGGTGGCACTGGCACGGTTGCCACGGCGCGACGGGCAGGGCGGGAATGCGAGCTTGCATCGGTCGATTGCGGTGGATGTGTTTGGCTCTGGCAAAG
>JANOPV010000310.1:0-6712 GCA_031422035.1 Sphingomonas sp.
CCACCAACCCGCGACGCCGAAACCGGCAGCAACCAAAGCAGCGAGCACGCCCCACATCCGTTCCGGCGTCCAGCCATATTGGCCAATCCGCAAGCTCATCGCGAGCAGCGCCAGCGCCGCCAGCGGCAAGATGGTCAGCGACAGGATGAGGGCCGCACCGCGGAGCACCGGGTGCGTCCCCTCTCCCGCGGCACCTGCGCCGAGCGCTGCATTGGCGATAATCACCGCGCCCGCTGCCGCCGCCAGCATCAACGCCGCTGCGGATACCCAGCCATCCCAAAGCCCGCCAAGTCCGGTAAAGGGCAGCGAAACGAAAAACAGCACCAGCGCGCCTGCCAGCACCGGCGACAACACGCCGATGACGATCATCGCCAACCGGTGGATCGTCGCCACCAGGGCATCACGTTCGCGCAGCAACCCCACCGCGCTGCCAAAAGCAAAGCCGGAGAGAATCCAGCCAAACCACTCCTGACGCAGCAGAACCTCCACAAGATCGATGCCGATGATGTTAAACAGGCCGGCGATCAGCAGCACCAGCAGAAAGGCGATGCCGACAAAGGCAGAGGATATAGCGCCGATGACCGCGTCGCTCCACATATGCGCCTGTGCGTCGGCAGGAGAGAAAACTAGGCTGCCGCTATCGCGCGCTGCCTGAAACAGGGGCGCGGCGACGAGGACTGCGAAAATGCCAGAGAAAAACGGCCATTCAAAGATCGTTGGCTGTTGGCCATAGCTGCCAGTGGAGAGCGCAATCAGGGCGATGATGACGCCCCAGCCAATCGCAAACGCCAACGCCCATAGCCAGCGGCGCAGCTCCACCGTCAGAACAAAGGCGATGGTGGCGACGGCGAGGCCAGAGGCCGCCGCTGAGGCGACGCGGCCCGGCGTGCCATCCCCCACCAATTCCTGAAACACCAACCCGGCGATGGCGCAGATCAGCCCCATCAGCCACGGGCGCAGCGGCCAGGGGGCATCGCGCCCGTCGAGGCGGAGATCGTTCATCGGCTCATTCATCGCGCATATCTCTCCGGTCAGCTAGCCCCGACGCAACTGTCGCATTGCGCCGGGGGCGCAGGCAAACTAATTCGCAATCCGCGCTTCTCTCCTCCGGCGCACAGTAAAGGATGCCATTGTGGCGCGTAAATTTCTGTATCTGGTGGCGATCATCATCGGCCTGGTCATCGCCGGGGCGATTGCGTTTCGGCTCTATCCCGCGCCGTTCATGCGCGCGGCGTTCGTGCCCAGTGAGACGTTCGTCGCGCCGCCGCCGCCCGTTGCCAATATCTATGCCAACCCCAATATGTGGATTGCCCGGCCGGGGATGACCGGCGAGGATCCGACCCGCTGGCGTCCACGGATCGAGGAGGCGCATCCGCTCCATTTGGCCAACGCGCCGGGTGCGCCGACGGTTGATCCCGATCAACGCTATCGCCTGGCCGCGCGCACAGAGCGCGGCGATGCAGCGATATTTTTCGTCCACCCGACCAGCTATTTGAGCCGGGCGCATTGGAACGCGCCATTGGATGACCAGGAGGCCAATTGGCGCGCGCAATTATTCGTGCGCGGCATGGCCAGCATTTTCAGCGATGCGGGTGATGTGTGGGTGCCGCGATACCGACAGGCGGCGCTCGGTGCGTTCCTGACCCGCGACGTCGACACCGCCAATCAGGCGTTGCTCGCCGCTTATGGCGATGTTGCCGCCGCGTTTGACCAGTTCCTGATCGAAGCGGGGCCGGACCGCCCGATCATCCTGGCTGGGCATAGCCAGGGATCGCTGCACCTGACCCGGTTGCTGCGTGACCGGATCGCCGGGCGTCCCGTCGCCCGCCGGATCGTCGCGGCCTATGTGGTAGGCTGGCCCGTATCGGTGGAGCAGGATTTGCCCGCCATGGGCCTGCCCGCCTGCGCCACCGCAGACAGCAGCAACTGCATCATGGCGTGGCAGAGCTTTGCCGAACCCGCCGATACCGAGATGATTACCGCCGTTTATGATGCGACCACCGGCTTTGTCGGGGGCAGCCGCGCGGGGACACGGATGCTGTGCGTCAATCCGATCTCTGGCGTGCGCGATGGCCGGGCGGCGGCGGCCGACAATATGGGTGCGGTACGGGTCGATAATGATCTGGCCGACGGCGAATTGATGGCCGACGGCATTATCGTCGGCGCGCGTTGTGATGATGCGGCGCGCGGCGGACGCGGGTTTCTGTTGATCGGCACTGGGCCGGAGGTCGGGCCGTTCGTGCTGCCGGGCAATAATTACCATGTGTTCGATTACCCGCTCTTCTGGATGAACGTGCGGGCGGATGCGGCGCGGCGGATGGCGGCGCAGCGACGAAGCCCCGGCGCGCGGTGATTGCAACGCTGGCCCCGGACTTTGCCGCCGCCCTGCCCGATGGCGGACGCTTGCTGGGGCTGGATGTCGGCACGGCTACCATCGGCACCGCGCTGTGCGATGCCGGCTGGCAGTTCGCGACCCCGGCGAGCCTGATCCGCCGGGCAAAGTTCACCGCTGATCTGGCGGTGCTGACCGCAATGGTGGCGGGTGAGCGGGTCGTCGGCCTCGTCATCGGCCTGCCGCTCAACCTGGATGGCACCGACAGCGCACGCACCCAGTCCACCCGCGCCTTTGCCCGCAACCTGTTGCCGCTGGGCCTGCCGATGCTGTTGTGGGACGAACGCTGGTCAACGGTCGCGGTCGAACGCGCGATGATCGCCGCCGACATGAGCCGAGCAAAACGCGCGGAACGGATCGACAATGCCGCGGCGGCGTACATCCTGCAGGGCGCGATTGATGCGATGGTGGGTGAGTAAGAGTTTTCACGCAAAGAACGCAAAGGACGCGAAGAGGTGGGGCAAGATATTGAAGCGTTAGCAACGATCGCAGTTGATGCCGGATTCAAAATTCATCAGCGCATAGGGCCTGGGCTGCTGGAGTCTGCTTATGAGGCGATACTAATGGAAATGCTGGTGCGTCAACATCTGTCTGTTGAGCGGCAAAAACTTGTCCCAATTATCTATGACGGCATTGCCGTCGATGCAGGATTTCGTGCCGATTTGCTGATTGAGGGGCAATTGCTGATTGAGCTCAAATCGGTTGAGCGCCTCGTCCCTGCCCATGGCAAGCAGGTCCTGACATATTTGCGATTCATGAATCTGCGACTTGGTCTGCTGATGAATTTTGGGGCCCCGCTGTTCCGTGATGGCCTTAAACGGATCGTCAACGCCGACCTGCGACCAACGCTATTATCGCGCGGGTAGCAAATTACCTCTTCGCGCGCTTTGCGTTCTTTGCGTGAAACCCTCTCGAGTATCACCCCACACTTGCCCTCACCTGCGGACCAGCCTACAGGCTCGGCTTTAATGACATCCGTACCCGCCCCGTCCGCCGTCTACCCTCCCGGGTCGGCGGCGTTTCCGCATCGGCATCTGCTTGGGCTGGCGGGGTTACAGCCGTGGGAGATTGCGTTTTTGCTGGATGAGGCGGAACGCTGGGTGGAGCTGGGGCGGTCTGGCGCGGTCAAACATGCTGCGGTCCTCTCTGGCCTGACGGTCATCAACGCCTTTTTTGAGAACTCGACCCGGACGCTGTTATCGTTTGAGATTGCGGGCAAGCGGCTGGGCGCTGACGTGGTCAATATGCAGGTGGCGCAGTCGAGCGTGAAAAAGGGCGAGACGCTGATCGACACGGCGATGACGCTGAATGCGATGCGCGCCGATGCCATGTGCATCCGTCATGCCAGCTCGGGCGCGGTCGCGCTGATCGCGGATAAGGTCGATTGCCCTGTGCTCAACGCTGGCGATGGCTGGCATGAGCACCCCACCCAGGGGTTGCTCGATGCGCTGACCATCCGCCGCCGCAAGGGACGGATCGACGGGCTGAAAATCGCGATCTGCGGCGATATTCGCCATAGCCGGGTGGCGCGATCCAACATGATTGGCCTGGCGACCATGGCGGCGGATGTGCATGTGGCGGGGCCGCCGACTTTGGTGCCAGCTGAGGCCGCATTGCTGGGCGCAACCATTCACAACCGGATCGAGGATGCGATTGACGGTGCCGATGTGGTGATGATGCTGCGGCTGCAAAATGAGCGGATGGATGGCGGGTTTATTCCGTCGGCGCGCGAATATCATGCGCTGTGGGGCTTGACCCGTGAGCGGCTGGCGCTGGCCGCGCCCGATGCCCTGGTCATGCACCCGGGGCCGATGAACCGGGGCGTGGAGATTGACAGCAATGTCGCCGATGATCCCGAACGCTCAGCCATCACGCAGCAGGTGGAGATGGGCGTGGCGGTGCGGATGGCCTGTCTTGATGTGCTGACCCGGCGCGCGCGTAAGATCGAGGGCTGGGTATGAGCCGGACCTGGTTTATCAACGCCCGGCTGGTTGATCCGGTTGCGGGGGAGCGCAGCGGATCGTTACTGGTCGCCGACAGACGGATCGCTGATGCGGGTGCGACTGATGCCAAGGAAGATACGGTCGTGGATTGCGGCGGCAAAATCCTGGCGCCGGCGCTGATCGATTTTGGCGTGTTCGCCGTTGACCCTGCGGCGTTTCATTTTGGCGGGATCGCACGGGCTGCGCTGATGCCCGATGGGCCGCCGGTGCTCGATGATCCCTCACTGGTTGATCGCGCGGCCAAGGCGGGCAAGCCCGATCTGTGGCTGCACCCGTTAGCGGCAGCAACGCGCGGGCTGGCGGGGGCAGAACTCGCCGAAATGGGCCTGATGCAGCGAGCGGGCGCGCGCGCCGTCGCAACCGGGCGCGAACGCATTACCGATAGCGGGCTGATGAGCCGGGTGCTCTCTTATGCTGGCGGACTGGGGCTGGTGACGGTTGCCCATGCCGAGGATGAAGGCTTAAGGCGCGGGGCGGTGGCGACTGAGGGCGAAATGGCGTTCCGGCTGGGCCTGCCTGCGGCGCCCGCCAGCGTTGAGGCAATTGCCATTGCCCGCGATATAGTCCTGGCTGAGGACAGCGGTGCGGCTCTGCATTTCCGGCAAGTGACGACGGCGCGGGGCTTTGAGCTGGTGCGCCGCGCCAAGGCCGCTGGGCTCACCGTGACATGTGGAATCACCCCAGCGCATCTTTTGCTCTCTGACATTGCGATTGGCGAATGGCGCACATTCAGCCGCCTGTCGCCGCCCTTGCGCGGTGAGGATGACCGGCAAGCGGCATTGGCGGCGCTGGCTGATGGGACCATCGACGTCCTGTGTTCTGGCCATGACCCGCGCGGGCCTGAGGATAAGCGGCTGCCCTTTGCTGACGCGGCACCCGGCATGGCTGGGGCGCAGACATTGCTGGCGCTCGGGCTGGGGCTGGTGCGGGATGAGCTGATTGGCTTGCCGCGCCTGTTTGCCTTGCTCGCGGCCAATCCGGCCAAACTATTGGGCGTCGATGCGGGGTCGCTGAGCGTTGGCGCAGAGGCGGACCTCGTGCTGATCGACATGGACACGCCGTGGCAGATTGATGCGCGGCGGATGCCCGGTCGGGCCGCGAACACGCCGTTCGATGGGCTGCCAGTGCAAGGCCGGGCGACCGCCCTGTGGAAGGGCGGGCGCAAGATCGCTTAAGCGGTTTTAGACGACCGCGCCGTCGCCGCGTGGTGCGGTCCGCTCGGCACCGCCCTCACCAGTGCTGGTGCGCGGTACGAAACTATCCGGCCCGACTTTCAGCCAGACCAGCAACGGGGCGGCCATATAGATTGATGAATAGGTGCCGATGAAAATACCGAGCAGCATCGCGGCGGTGAAGCCAAAGATGACCGGCGGCCCGAGGATCAAGAGCGCCGACAAGGCCAGCAGCATGAAGAAATTGGTCATCACCGTGCGCGACAGCGTTTCATTGACGCTGAGATCGAGCAGCTCGACAATCTGCATCTTGCGATATTTTTTCAGGTTTTCGCGGATGCGGTCATACACGACGATGGTGTCGTTCAATGAGTAGCCGATGATCGTCAGCAGCGCGGCGACGATATTGAGATCAAACTCCAGCTGGGTCAGCGCGAAAAAGCCAAAGGTCAGCGCGACATCGTGGAACAGCGCGAACAATGCGCCGACCCCGAATTGCCATTCAAAACGGAACCAGATGTAGATCGAGATGCCGATCATCGCGAGAAACAGGCTCCACGCGCCGGTGATCAGCAGCTCGTTAGAGACCTTACCCGACACCGTTTGCACCGCGCCCGGGCGGGCGGTGGGATATGCCGCGCGGATACCGGCAACCAGCCGTGAGCCCGCCTCGGTTGCCGCGTCTTCACCGCCTTCGGGCAGCGCGGTGCGGATCGACAAGATGTTCGACCCGCCAAATTGCTGGATCGTCGGCTCGCCCAGCCCGATGGCGGTAACGCGGGCGCGCACCTGCTCAATGGACGGCGCCTCGGCAAATTCGACCTGCACCGACTGGCCACCGATAAAATCGATGCCGAAATTAAGCCCGCGCGTCGCCACCAGCACCATCGAGCCGATGATCATCAGAAAGCTGATCGCCATGGCGATATTGCGCCATTTCAGGAACTGGATGTTGGTGTTGTCGGGGACGAATTTCAAAAGTTTCATGACGCGCCCGCCCTTAAATAGTGATGCTGGTTGGCCGCGCGGTGCGCAGCCAGCGGGAGACGAACAAGCGGGTCAGCGTGACGGCGGTGAACACCGAGGTCAGAATGCCGATGGTCAGCACCACCGCAAAACCCTTGACCGGGCCAGAGCCGAACACG
>JANOPV010000311.1:0-2120 GCA_031422035.1 Sphingomonas sp.
ATACCGGCACCAACTACCGCCCGGTGCGCAGCATCGCCAAGGCCTCCGAAACCGGCCACGGCACCAATGTGATCCAGGGCCTGGCGATCAGCCTTGAATCGACCGCGCTGCCGACCCTCGTCATCGTTGTCGGCATCATCGTCGCGCACATGCTGGCGGGTCTGATCGGTATCGCGTTCGCTGCCACCGCAATGCTGGCCATCGCCGGTATGGTGGTCGCGCTCGACGCTTATGGCCCGGTGACTGACAATGCCGGCGGCATTGCCGAAATGGCCGGCCTCGACGATTCGGTCCGTGAAAAGACCGATGCACTCGACGCAGTGGGTAACACCACCAAGGCCGTGACCAAGGGCTATGCCATCGGTTCGGCGGGCCTCGCCGCGCTCGTCCTGTTCGGCACCTACACTGAGGATCTGAAATATTTCCAGACCCAGCTTGGCCTGACCGCCCAGCCGGACTTCTCGCTGTCCAACCCCTATGTCATCGTCGGGCTGCTGCTCGGTGCGCTCCTCCCCTATCTGTTCGGGGCGATGGGCATGACCGCAGTGGGCCGGGCCGCGGGTGAAGTGGTGAAGGATGTGCGTGACCAGTTCGCGCAGAACCCCGGCATCATGACCTATGAGGTCAAGCCTGATTACGCCCGCACCGTCGATCTCGTTACCAAGGCGGCAATCAAGGAAATGATCATCCCGTCGCTACTGCCCGTGCTCGCACCGATTGTGGTCTATTTCGCCATCGCCGCTATCGCTGGTCCGGCGCAGGGCTTTGCGGCGCTGGGCGCATTGCTCCTCGGCGTCATCGTCAGCGGCCTGTTCGTCGCGATCTCGATGACCTCGGGCGGCGGCGCGTGGGATAACGCCAAGAAGTATATCGAAGACGGCAATCATGGCGGCAAGGGCAGCGAAGCCCATAAGGCCGCAGTAACCGGCGATACCGTTGGTGATCCTTATAAGGACACCGCTGGTCCTGCCGTCAATCCGATGATCAAGATCACCAACATCGTCGCCATCCTGCTGCTCGCAGCATTGGCGCACGGCGGTATGTAATCCGCCCGGCCATCGCCGAGATACCAGAGGGGGCTCGCCGAAATGGCGGGCCCTTTTTTCTATGGTGCAGCGCATCCAACGAACCCGTTGCTAGGTTCGATTCGTCTGACTAAGACAACGGCCAAACTCAACGGGAGCGCCCACGTGAAGAAGCTGATTCTTGCTACGACTGCCGCCGCCATCGCCTTTATCGGCGCGCCGGTCCTCACCGCCAGCGCGGTCGCCCAAAGTGCCCAGCAATTGCCAGAATTCCTGCGCGTCGGTGCGCGGCCAGAGATTGCCGCCGGTGTTGGCGCCGTGCCGACCAGCTGGTTCCGCCGCGTACCCTCGCTGCAATCGCCCCGCCTGTCGCCCGATGGCCAGCGGATGGCGGTGCGGATGTCAAACCGCGGCCGTGACTATCTGGCGTGGCTGAATGTCGATGGCACCAATCAGGCGCCGACCTTTTTCGCCGCCATGAACGAATATCGCGACGCTGGCGACCGCACGATCGGGCAATATCGCTGGGTCGGCAACAACCACATCGTAATGACCGTTGCCTCGCGTGAAATCATTTTCGGGCAACGTAGAGATCTGTCTCGCCTGATCGCCTATAATGTGACCACCGGCGTGATGACCCAGCTGGCGTGGGAAGGATCTGGCGGTGCGGCCTCCAACATCCTGCATATCGATCATGATACCGGCCATATTCTCGTTGAACGTCAGGGCTACCGCGCTGGCGACTTCACCAATCCTGAAGTCATTGATGTCGATGTCGCCACGGGCCGGTTCACCACTGCCCAGCGCGAAAATACTGAGGTCTCGTCGTGGGAAGCCGATTCAAACGGCGTCATCCGCTTTGGCACCGGCTCCGATTCGCGCAACGGACGCACCCGGCTCGTCTATCGCCGCGATGCTAGCGAAAACTTCCGCACCCTCACCAATGCGGCCGATCCGTCCTTCACCGGCGCCGGACTCAACGTCCTGTGGGTTGATCCCAACAGCGATAACGCCATCGTCCGTGACAATAAGGATGGGTATCACCGCCTCTACCGTGTCAATCTCGCCACCCTCAATTACGGCGAGCCGATTTTC
>JANOPV010000312.1:0-13908 GCA_031422035.1 Sphingomonas sp.
GCGCGTTATGCTGCCACCTACCAGGTGCAGCCCGGGCGCGCCTGGCGCAGTGTCGAGGATACGACGCTTGATCCCGTCATGTCGGCCCGCCGCCCACGGCCCTTCCCTAGCCAGACTCGGACCGAGGACTATTACAACGAAGGCTCGCTGGTGTGGCTCGATGTCGACACAACCATCCGCGAGCTGTCCGGCGGAGCGCGCAGCCTTGATGACTTCGCGCAACGCTTTTTTGGGGTTCGCGATGGCGATTGGGGCACCGTCACCTATGAATTTGACGATGTCGTCGCCGCGTTGAACGCGGTGCAGCCCCATGACTGGGCCACGTTCCTGCGGCTGCGTATCATGGAACCGGCGCAGCCCGCGCCCTTGGGCGGCATCGAGCGCGGTGGTTACACTCTTGTCTGGCGCGACAGTCCCAATGCCTATGACGCCGAACGGATGCGCGAGAGCGACAATCTCGACCTGCTCTTTTCGCTTGGGCTGGTGATCGACAAGGCTGGCGAGGTAACCAGCGTGCTGTGGGATGGCCCGGCGTTCAATGACGGCGTCACCAACGGCACCCGCATCCTGGCGGTCAACGGCGTCGCCTATAGCCGGGAGCGAATGCGTGCCGCGATCACCGCCGCAATGGACGGCGCGGCAGGTGGGGCCACACCGATCACCATTTTGATCGTCAAGGATGGCCGCTATCGCACCATCACTCCCGCCTGGACCCGCGGCCTGCGCTATCCGCATCTGGAGCCGCGCGGTAACGGCCCGCGCAGCCTCGATCGACTGCTCAGCCCGCGGCGCCCAAACGCCCTCATCACGCCCTGATCTATCTTTCAGCCAAAGGCTTACTCCATGCGCATTGACCTCATCCCCGCGGGCGATAATCCACCCGAATCGATCAACGTCGTGATCGAAGTCCCGATTGGCGGCGAGCCGGTGAAATATGAGATCGACAAGGCGTCCGGCGCGCTGTTCGTGGACCGCATCCTCCACACCTCGATGCGCTATCCCGCCAATTATGGGTTTATCCCACACACGTTGGGCGAAGACGGCGACCCCTTGGACGCACTTGTCATCGCCCGCTCACCCATCGTTCCGGGCGCGGTCATCCGCGTCCGGCCAATCGGCGTGTTGCTGATGGACGACGACAAGGGCGGCGACGAAAAACTCATTACCGTGCCTGTCGATACGACCTTTCCTTATTATAGCGAAGTCAGCAGCCACGAAGAGCTGCCGCCAATCGTTACCCAGCAGATTGAGCATTTTTTCATGCATTACAAAGATCTGGAACCCGGAAAATGGGTGAAACTCAACGGATGGGGGGATGCGACGGAGGCCAAGCGGATCATCGTCGAATGTATCGAGCGCGCCAAGGAGCACGGCCTGTGATGACCGCCTGGCGCTGGGCGGCACTGGGCGCGGCCGCAACCATCTTTATCGGGATGAGCTTTGGCATGGTTCCTGGAATCGACGCCTGTGGACCACCATCTGGTGCGGGGCCGTGGGCCACGTTTCAGACGATAGCCAGCGTTGCCGATGTCCGCGCGATGATCCGGCCTGACTGCGCAGCCACCTTTGTCCCCGCACTGCGCATGTCGATGTGGCTCGATTCGCTCGCCTTCATCCCGGCCTTCACGCTCCTTCTGTCGGCTGTTGTGATCGCCATCCGCCCGCCGCGTTGGTTGCTGATTGGCACCCTCATCATTTTGGCAGGCGGTGCCATCGCCGATCAGCTGGAGGGGTTCAGCTTGCTCGCGATCCTCAATGCTCTGCCCGGAACAGCCGACGGCGTGAGCAGCGTCGTCACGGCGCACATCGTCAAGAAATGCCTGCTCGCCTTGACCACCGCTGGTGTCGGCCTGGCCGTAATGCTGGTGCCGGGATGGCGGCGGTTGGCGGGATGGCGGCGGTTGGCGGGCGGCATTGCCCTGCTCGGTGGGCTCGCTGCGCTGGCCAATCTGGTCGTGCACATCGGCGGCGGTGAAGCTGGCTTGCTCGTCAGCTGGTTGGCGTTGTCGGTGGTCGCCGTCGCCGGCGCGGTGGCGGAGTGGCGGGCGCGGCGGCAGATCCCCGCCCCATCGATGCACCCTCACTAAGCGCCACCTCAACCCTTGGCACAGGGAGGCGAATGCCGTTCGCGGCGAATGCATCCCAGATCGCCAGAAACACCTCGCCTTGAACATTGCCCAGGCCAGCCTCAGGGTCGGAAATCCAGATGCGCAGCTCATGGTCGACCGCGCGCTCGCCAAATCCGGTGATCCACACCACCGGCTCAGGATCGGCCAGCACCCGCGCATTGCCCTTTGCCGCCGTCACCATCAGCGTCTGCGCCTGCCTGAGGTCACAATCATAGCCTACCGGAACGCGCATTCGCACCCGCACATCGCGCCCGAAATAGGACCAGTTCTCCACCGGCTGGGTCATCAGTAATTCATTGGGGATCAGGTGTTTTTTGCCATCGCGGGTCACCACTGACACCGCCCGCACCCCAATCCGCTGGACCCGGCCGACATTGGCAGGGGCGTCAAACGGGTTCCCGCTCGCCGGGTCACCCACCGCAATGACATCGCCCGGCTTGATCGAGCGATCCATCAACAAGATGATCCCGGCGATCAAATTACCCACCGTCTTTTGCAGGCCGAACCCGATGGCCAGCCCCAACGCGCCGGAAAAGACCGCAAGCGCTGTCAGGTCGATCCCCAGCAAATCGATACCGACCAGCGCCGCCAACCCAAACAGCGTCATCCCGGCGAGTTTTTCAACCAGCAGTCGCTGCGTGTCATCCATCGCCGGGTTTCGTCGCAGGAGCCATTTGATGGAGCGCAACGCCACCCGCACGACGATGTACAGGAATATCCCGACCAGGATTGCGGAGACAAAACCGTAAAGCGACAGGCGGTAGCTGCCGATGTCGACGCCGATCATGCGCCCAAATTCGGCAAAGCGGTCGAGCGTTTCAACCATGCCGCTACCGCCCGCGCTCATGTCGCCAGCCCCGCTACTGCCAACGCCTGCGCCAAATCGGCAATCAGGTCGGCAGGGTCTTCGAGCCCAATCGACAGCCGCACCAGCGGACCATCGCCCAGCCATGGCACCGCACTGCGCACCGGGTCACACGGCACCACCAAACTCTCAAACCCACCCCAGCTATACCCAATGCCGAACAGCGTTAGCGCGTCGATGAGTTTGCCACGTTGCGACTTGGTCGCGGATTTGAGCGTAAAGCCAAACAGCCCACTCGTCCCGGCGAAATCCCGCACCCATAAATCATGCCCCGGCGCGCCCGGCATCGCGGGATGCAGCACGCTCGCCACCCCAGGCTGCGCCGCCAGCCAATGCGCAATCGCCAGTCCGCTGTCGCCAGCGCGCCGGATCCGCACGTCGAGCGTCCGCAGGCCGCGCAGCATCAGCGCACAGTCATCAGCGCCGACCGATTGCCCGAGTTGATAGGCCGCATCGCGTAACTTTGGCCACAGTGCCGGTGTCGCGGTCAGCGATCCCATCATCGCATCCGAATGCCCGCCGACATATTTGGTCAGGCTCATCATCGTCACATCAACCCCGTGGCTAAGCGCGGGGAAATGGAGCGGCGTTGCCCAGGTATTATCGAGCATCGTCACGATACCATGGGCCCGTGCCACCGCGACGATGGCCGGAATGTCCTGCATCTCGAACGTCAAACTGCCGGGACTTTCGAGAAAGATCAGCCGCGTTGCTGGTTCGATCAGCGCGCCAATCCCGGCGCCGACCAGTGGATCATAATAGCTGGTCCGCACGCCCATCCGCCGCAGCAGACCGTCGCACAGACTGCGCGTCGGTTCGTAGGCGCTGTCGGTCATCAACACATGATCGCCGGGTGCCAAAAGCGCCAGCATCCCCGCCGCAATCGCCGCGACGCCCGATGGATAGAGCAACGTCCCCGCCGCGCCCGGTTCCAGCGCAGTCAGCGCCTCCGCCAGCGCCCACACCGTCGGCGTGCCGCGCCGTCCGTAGAATAGCTTGTCATGGGAGTCGGACCCACGCGTTTCCAAATCAGCGACGCACTCATACAAAATAGTCGACGCCCGCCAGATCGGCGGATTAACGACACTGCCGCCGAGCCGCGGATCGCCCGTCCATTCGGGCCGCCGCCCGGCGGTAACCAGGGTGGTGGCGAGCTGTTGCGGCTGATCCGGCGTCTTCATCATGCCCGTCCTATACCGGCAACGCCCAGCCAAGTGCCAGCCCCAGTGAACCGCAGATTGCGAGCACCGGCAGGATGCCAATCTTCATGCGCAGTAAAGCGACCGCAGCGACCGCAGCGATCACCGCCGCACGCCAGTCCAAGCTCGACCAATCGGGCACATGCGTCGTCAGCATCCCCCAGCGCACCGTTTCGCCACGCGTGAACAGCACATGTAAAGCAAACCACAGCGACAGGCTGGCAATCACGCCGACCACAGCGGCGGTCAGCGTTGCGAGGCCACCTTTCAGCGCCGGGATCCGCTCCAGTCGGTCGATCCATGGGGCCAGCGCTAATATCCACAAAAAACACGGCGCAAATGTCACCCAAACCGTCAGCCCGGCGCCCAATATTCCCGCGACTATCGGCGTGAACGGCGCAGGATCACGAAAGGCCGCAAGATAGCCGACAAATTGCGTCACGAGGATGAGCGGTCCCGGCGTCGTTTCAGCGAGCCCAAGCCCGTCGGCCATTTCCCCCGGCTGCAACCAGCCGAAATTCTCAACCGCCGCCTGCGCCATATAGGCCAGCACAGCATAAGCACCGCCAAAGGTGACAACCGCCAATTGCGAAAAAAAGCTGCCAATGTCCCACAGCACATGATCGGTGCCCAGCGTCACGGCAATCACCAGCATCGGGACCGCCCAGACGATCAGCCAGCCACCAATGGTCATCGCGGTGTGCGCTAGCGAGACCGGCGGCAGCGCAGCATCGGTTGTCGCCGCACCAGCTTTCAGCCCGAGCCAGGCCGGGCGCACCCGCGCAACGATCATACCAAGCGCGCCAGCACCAAGCACGATCAGCGGGAACGGCAGCGCCAGTGCCGCCAGCGCGACAAAGGCCGCCACCGCTACCCAGCGCTTGAACGGCGTCGTCAGCGCCCGCCCGCCAATGCGGATCAGCGCCTGGACGACAATCGCCAGCACCGCCGCCTTAATCCCGAGGAAAATCGCCGCAAACCAACCAAGCTCAGCCGCCGCGACATAGAGCATGGTCAGCGCCAACATCACGACGAAGCCGGGAATGACGAACAGCAGCCCTGCCGCCAGCCCGCCGCGCACGCCGTGCAAGCGCCAGCCGATCCACGTCGCGAGCTGCTGCGCCTCTGGCCCCGGCAGCAAATGACAAAAATTCAGCGCGCCGAGATAACGGTCTTCATCAATCCAGCCGCGCTTTTCGACGATCTCTTCATGCATCAGGGCGATCTGGCCAACTGGCCCGCCAAAGCTGAGGCAGCCGATCCGGGCAAAAACGCCTACCAAGGCAGCAAAAGAGGGCTTATCTATAACGCCCCCGTTTACCACTTACGCCGCGCCGGTGGCCTTGGGCGTGCTCGCATCGCTGCCCCATTCGGACCAGCTACCGTCGTAAACCGCAACATCATCCTTGCCCAGCAGATGCGCGCCGAACGCCAGCGCTGAGGCGGTCATGCCGCTGCCACATGTCGTGACCATCGGCCGCGCCAGGTCAATGCCCGCGGCATCAAATGCAGCGCGCAATGCATCGCCGTGTTTCCAGGTGCCGTCAGCGTTGAACAACTGGCTGTGCGGCAGGCTGCGCGCACCCGGAATATGGCCTGGGGCAACACCGGGGCGCGGGTCGCGGTCTTCGCCGGTAAATCGCGTGGCAGGGCGGGCATCAACCACTTGTTCCGCGCCGCTGTCGATATTCGCCAGCACTTGACCCTTTGTCCGCACCACCGCGGCGTCGCGCCACACGGTGAAGTGGCGGTGGCGCAGCTTGTGCGCGCCCATTTCCAGCAGCCTGCCCTCGGCCTTCCACTTGGCCAACCCGCCATCTAGGATTGCGACATCATGTGCGCCGAACAGTTTCAGCAGCCACCAGGCCCGGGTGGAACTCGCCAGTGGGCTATCGTCGTAGAGCACGATCCGGCTGCCATCGCCCAGCCCCAATGTCTGCATCCGGCTCGCAAATTTCTCGGCGGTCGGGGCCATATTATCCACCGGATTGCCCGGGTCGGTCAGCTCACCCAAGTCCATGAACACTGCGCCCGGAATGTGCCCGGCTTCATATTCGGCGCGGGCATTGCGCGACGAATCGCCCATGAATTTGGTCGCATCGACGACCCGCAAGTCGCTGGCGCCCAATTCTTTGGCCAACCATTCGGCGGTGACTAGCGATTCCATATGCGCTCCCTGCATTGCTCCGGCCTCTTGGCGCGGTAGTCGGTGATCTTCTGTTGGCCCCGGGGAGGGAACGCAACCCTATGGGAAGCAAGGAATAGGTGCAAGAAGCGGCGCACATTTGGTGAATGCAGCTGTGCTGCCGCTAAGCGCTGGTGCCGATACCGCTGTCGCGCGCCTCCAGCGGTCCAAACCCGCCCATGCCCTTGTCGAGCTGCAACGGCGCAAGTTTGCCGCCGGCGTCACCCGCTTTGCCGACCACAAATGCGCGCGCGACTGAGCCCAAACCGGTGGCGTGACGATAGCTGAGCGCCAGCGCCAGAACCGGCAACAGCACGAGCCGCCCGCCGGCCTGCATCGCGTTGACCTGCCCAAGCGGCACTGTCACATCGCGCTCAATCCGCACCGTTCCGCCCGCAGGAACGATAGCCAACGCGTCACCAACGGAGGGCGCAGCCGCAAACCACGCCCGCAACATCGCCTCTTGCGCGCCGGAGCCGGTAAAAATTGCCGCCGCATGACTGGTCAGTTCAGCGTCACTATCCCCCGCATTATGGGCGGTCACCGCATAGCGCAGCCGCAGATTGATAAGAGTTGTGCTCGCCGCGAGCGGTTCGACCGAGAGCGTAATTCGGTCGGCATGGACAGCCGGGCGAACCGGTGCCGCGGGTGCCGGTGTTGGCACGGGGGATGGTGGCACATCTGGCACCGGCGCATCGGCGGCAGCGCGCTTTTTCGTTGCTAGTTTCCCGGTCACGGGCTTGCTGGTGGCCGGTGCCGGGCGCGGCGCGATTGGCGGCGCAGCAGCACGCGCAGCATCGGCCAGCTCGGCATCGTGCCTTTCAACCGCCGCCAATCGCCGACGGCGCAACCATAGCCACAGCCCAAATCCTATCACTGCCAGCCCACCGAGCAATGTCAGCGGCAACCACCCCGGGAACGCCGCGCCGATTGTCTCATCCGCCGTGAGTGAATCGGCCGGTAGTTCATCAGGTGTCGGGGGCGCGGGCGCATCTGCCGCGGGATCAGCGGGCACATTAGCGGCGTCCGCGGCGTCGACTGTAGCCGGTGCAGCGGGTACGGCTGGCGCCGGCCGTTCGGGTGCTACGGAGGGCCGATCCGATGCAGGACGCGAGCGCTCAACGGCGGAACGCGGCCGATTCTCAGTTTGCGGAGTTGGCGGCACTGGCGCAGGCGTTGGCAATATGGGCACGAGCGTCGGTGTGGGCGTCGGCGTTATCGGCTGCACGCGGACCGGCGGCCCCGGCGCAATGCCGCCATCAGGCGGGCCTTGCACAGTCCCCGGCGCCGGGGCGGGACGCAGCACAGTTGTCGATGCGGCGGCGATCACCGGCACGCACAGCAATGCCATCAGCACCGTCATGCTCACCGTCGGTCGCTGCCCGATCAGACGCTGCTTGCTCTGCACCCGTTCATCATCCTCAAAGGTCAGCAGGCAAATAAACCGTGCCCGCGTGACAGGCGCGTGGCTTGGCGGTAATGGGCGGCGATGGTCAAGCCCCAACCGCCCCGCTTCCTCGGCCAGCCGAGCGCCCTGCCCGACAGTCCGGACATCGCCGAGCTGGATTATGTGCCAAATCCGCGCGCCGGAGAACTCTATCTGGTGCGCTTTGCCGTGCCCGAATTCACCTCGCTCTGCCCCGTCACCGGCCAGCCAGATTTTGCCCATCTGGTGATCGATTACGCGCCCGATGCGACCATTGTTGAATCCAAATCGCTGAAGTTATTTCTCGGCAGTTTCCGCAATCACGCGGGCTTTCATGAAGATTGCACCGTTGGTATCGGCCGCCGCCTGTTCGACGAAATGCAGCCGCACTGGCTGCGCATCGGTGGCTATTGGTATCCGCGTGGCGGCATTCCCATCGATGTGTTCTGGCAATCAGGCGCGCCGCCTGCGGGGCTCTGGCTACCCGACCAAGGCGTCGCCGCTTATCGCGGGCGCGGCTGAGCCAGTTGCCGCTCAACCCAGGTTGAGCACAGCAGATGCGGCACCACCAGCACCGACAACAGCTGAAACGCCCAGGCGCCGGTCACCGCCGTATCTGCCATCACCGTCTCTGGCACGACGAGCCACCACAGCAGCAACGACGCTACGCCCAGCCCTAATCCGGACCAGCCGATTAACGGATGCCGGAGATCAATCACCCGCTGCACCATCGCCATATGACGGGGCGCATGCAGTAGGGCAAAGAACAGCGCGAAGCCGATCAGTGGCGGTGTGGTCAGCAATATCGCCAACACCGCAAGCAATGCCAAAGCGCGTTGCCGCTGCCCCATATTCCAGGCAATGCCGATAGCGCCCAGCGCGACGAGCAACACCACCGGAGCAACCGCCAGCGCAACCCGCGCCAGCCACACCGCATCATCCCCGCCGAGCGCCACGAACAGCGCTGTAACCGACATCGGTTGGCCAATTGCCGGGGCGGCGATAACGGCGGCTCCCGCACATATTCGCAATAGTCCGTCGGGCAACTCAGCCCAGTCGTCGCCAAAATGTACCGCTGACAGGGTCAGGAATACGCCAAGCGCAACGACTGGCCAGATATTCCACACAAGCAGCATGCACGCGGCAACTGCAATATAAACAGAGATAAACAGGGCCAGCTGGCGCGCATTGCTGCCCCACAGCCGGATGAACAGCGCCGCATCATATCCCCCATGCGGCAGGCCGCCGATCAGGATCAGCAGCAAAGCCGCCGTTAGAATAACAGGGTGCGCGAAGGAGACGCCGAGCACGGCCAACCCGGCGATCGCGACCACCGCCGGCCAGAATAAAAAATGCGCCGCCCCCGACACCAATTGGCTGTCGAGGGCGGTCGCACTGCGACCCGATTGCGTTGTCAGCAATTCAGGCATTTAGGGGCGCTCAATGTGCGCCAGCTTCGATCTCGGTCTTGCGGACGGCGATCACGTAAACCAGGATTCCGACCACAGCTTTGGCGACGATGTCGGCAATGGTGTAGCCAATCTGGATCACTGTCGTCGCCGTCGGCCCCGAAATATCGGCAAATGGCGCCATGTAAACAATGGGGTAAAACCCCCATGACGCGAAGGTCAGCAGACGCGCATTCTTGATGAGATTGCGGACGCCTTCTGGCTGCCGCTCGATCGACGCACCCAATCCGCTGAACAAGGTCCAAACGATGTACAGAAACGGAATTGTCGACAATGTGCCCCACAGCGCGCGGGTGCCATTATCGGACGATATTTCGCCGGGATAGCCCAGGACGATCATTAGCGCGGCGGCTGCGCCCAGCTTGACTGACGTCGAAATCGTTTCATCACGCGATAGGCGCATGACCAACACAAGTTCGATCAACAGGAGTGGCACGGTCAGCAACCAATCGACATATCGATAGGCGTCATTAAAGGCGTAGCCGGTGGCGGCAAGCACGCCGTTTTGCAGCTCATAGGCTTGTTCCCAGCTCTCGAAAATGCGCCAGTAATGATAGGCAGCGATCGCGCAAACCAGCCCGGAGATCGTGATCGCGGTCTTGTAGGCTGCGCCCACTTGGCTGCGGCTGAGCCACAAGAACAGCGTTGTTGCAGCCATTGCCGCAAAGGTGAACGAAAAGGCGTTGTAGACTAATAGATATTGGAAATTGTTAATCGTTTCCACGGTGCTTCCCCTGTTGATGCTTCCGCGCCCACTTTTCCGGGTCGCAGGCATATATGTGCTGGCCAGCATGCTGTCCGACGCTCCTGATGGAGCGAATGCCGGGAAAGGGGATGAGGGCTAGGGAGGAAGGGCAGGTGCACTCATCGGCTGGAAGCACGATCTTGATCCCGCTTCCCGACACAATTAGCCTATTAGGCTGCTCGGGCGCGTGCCGCGATACGGTCATTGTGCGGTATGCCGCTGGGATCAGAGCCCGGCTTCGACGGCCATACGGATCATTTCGGCCATATTGGCCACGCCCAAGCGCTCCATCAATATGCTGCGATGCATCTTCACCGTCTTTTCTGACAAGCCTAGCGTGCCAGCGATTTGCTTATTCAGCAGGCCGTCTGCCGCCAGTTTCAGCACCTGCCGCTGCCGGTCAGACAGCTGCATCACCCGCTCCGCCGCCCGTATCCGTCGGGCGCTCGAGGGGCCGGGGCCGCCATCGGGCAGCTCGACCTGCGAGCCTAGAAAATAGAGCAGTTCGTCGCTTTCATCATACATCGGCGCCACCAGCACGGCGTTACGGAACGGCGTCTTGTCGCGTTTGTAGTTAAGGATTTCAACCAGCACCGGGCGATGATCGCGTACCCCGTCGGTAATCGCCGCCGTCAGCCATGGCTCAGTGCCCGGCCCGGATAGAAATCGGCAATTGCGGCCTAATATGTCCTCGGGCCCATATTGGGTCAGCTCACAGAATATCCGGTTGCACGCCACAATCGGATTATCGGCCAAGCGCGGATCGCTGATAACCGACGCAATCGGGCTGTCAGCAATCAGGCGACCGACCGAACGTTCCGCCGGATAGCCTGGCAATATATGAACCTGTGCTCCCACGCGGGGAAGATAGGCCAAGATCGACGCTTTGGCCACAGCGGCCATCGCCCGCAATATGCGCGAAAATCGCCTTCGCAGATGGTGGCTGACAGCGCGCCTACACACCGCTATTGGCCGCGCATGACCAGTACGCTCTCCCACGCTTATCCAGTCCATGTTGCCACCGACGCCATCGATTTCATGGGCCATGTCAACAACGCGCATTACCTCACCTGGGTGCAGGAAGCGGTGCTGGCGCATTGGAACAGCATCGCCCCGCCGAGCGCGGTCGCCGCGCATCTGTGGGTCGCGCTCAAGCACGAGATTACCTATCGCCGCCCCGCTTTCCTCGACGATCAGCTGGTGGCCACCGTCGTCCTAGAACGCATCCAGGGCACGCGCGCATTTTATGACACCGTCATCAGCCGCGGCGAAGAGGTGCTGGCCGAAGTGAAATCAAGCTGGTGCAGCATCTCGGCGGATACATTGCGCCCGGCGCGCCTTGCCAAGGAAGTCACGGCGCGCTTTTTCGGTGACAACTTCGCCTAAGGACGCCGGATACAATAAAGCCGGGCCGCATGAACGACCCGGCTTTGTTGTTCACCCGCCAACCTTAGAAGTTGGCAGTTACCCCGAGGAAAAAGCTGCGTCCGCGTGCTGACACGGGATATGCCGCTTCAGCAGCAAAAGGCCGCTCGTCGGTCAAGTTATTAACGCCGAACCGCGCGGTAAACGCCTCGGTGACTTCCCAGCGGAAGCTGAGATTATGCGACCATGAGCTGTCATCACGGTTCGGGCGGGCAAAACCGGCGTCGCCATCCTCGACCTCGACCCCCTGATAAAATTGGCCGGACTGCCAAAAGCTCTGCCATTCGACGCGCAGGTCGCGAACTGTCACCGCGAGGCCAGTATTAAACGCCCATACAGGGCTCTGGGCTTCGCCGATAAACTCGTCGGATGAGTTTGGATCGGTTGGTGACGTAAAGCGCACCACGCTGTTGTTCCACGTTCCCGCGCCGCGCAGATCAACCGTCACATCCTCCGACAGGCGGAGGCGATAGGTCGCGGCAAAGTCCACACCATCCGCTTCAAACCGGGCAAAATTGACCGAGCCCGACCGGAAGCTGTTAAAGCCGAGGAAGGTCGGCGAGCCCACCGTCCGGCTACGCGTGAACAGCTGGCAGAAGCCGTTATTGGGGAAGTCGGCCGAATCATAACAGCCCGCGACGATGTCGTCCGCCGCCACGGCCTGGATCGCGTCGGTAATCCGGTAATTCCAGTAATCGACCGTGACCGATAGGCCGGGGATGAAACGCGGCTGGAGGATGCCGCCGACGGTCCAGCTGGTGGAGCGCTCGGCCGCCAAATTGGGGTTGCCGCCAGTCAGGCCGGTGATCCGCGCGGTCAGCGGGTCGGTAAAGCCAACCGGAATACCATCGGCCCGGCAGTTGGCAAGCCGCGTCGCCGGGTTCGGGCCTAGGTTGATCTGCCCCGCATCGCACACATCGATCGGGCGGAATGTTGCGGGAGTCACCGGTCCAAACAGCTCGGTGATGTTCGGCGCGCGCACGGCCCGGCTGTAACTGCCGCGGAACCTGAGATCGTCAATCGGGGCCCAAGTGCCATCAATACCCCAGGTAAACACCCCGCGGGTATTGGTCAGGTTATAGCGTGAATATCGCGCCGCGCCCTTGATCGTTAGCTCTTGAAAGAAGGGCACATCGCGCAGCAAGGGCAGTTCGAGCTCACCAAACACTTCCCAGACCGCATAGCTGCCGGCTTCTCCCTGCGTGCCCGACTCGTAGAAAAGCCCCTGCGCGTCCAGCGGATCGGGGATGAACTCGCTTTCCTCGCGCCGATATTCGCCGCCAACGACCACGCCGGGCGCACCGCCAGGTAGTGAGAAAACGCCCTCGGTCGTGCCAGCCACAAAACCCTGCAGCACCAGCTGGTTGATCGATGACCGGCTGGTCGACGACGGATTGACGAACGCCACCGACGCCGCACTCGGTGAGCCTAAGCCGAACAGGTTCAGCGGGCGGCAGGTGCCGTCATTGGTCCGGAACGTTGTCGGCTCAAAAATACCGTCGCCATCCGGGTCGGCGTCATAAGCCGGAAACGGCGAAGTGCCCGGGATGCGGTTCGGGTTGAGCGATGAGCGACACACGATCTGGCCGTTCGGCCCCGGCGCGCGCACCGCGTCGACAGCGGCATAAAAGCGGTCCTCAAGCCGCCGGTTCAGCGTGGTGACGGTTTCGTCGGTCTGCCCGTAATTGGCCGACACCTCATAGCGCCAGGTTGAGCCCAGTTCGCCATCCGCGCCGACGACGATACGATAGGTGTCGCGCTGATACTGGTCGCGGTTTGCCCCGAAGTCGGTGTTGTCACGGCTGATGAAAAATTGCGCGGTGGCAAGGTCACCCGGATTCGCCAGCAAATAGGCATCAGCCGCCGCCCGCAATTCTGCTGGCAGGAACGGGTTATCGAGCGCGATGGGGATGGTGTCGTTGAAGCTGTTGACGTTGTTGGTCACCGCCGCGTTGGTGCGGGTAAACTTCGCTTCAAAAAATGGCCGGAACGCCGAGCTGACCTCATAATTCATATTCAGGTTGACGTTGAACTGCTCAATCTGCGGCAGGATGTCTTCATTATCGAGGAATACCGGAATGCCATCGCCGCCAAAGGCATTCGCAAAGCCAGCGATTGCGCCATCGCGGAACGGACGCACCCGTCCGGTCGACCGGTCAACCACCCAGCAGCCAAAACCGGTGGCGTTGAAATTATAGGTCTGCTCACAATCATTGGCGCCGTTGCGGTCAAAATCGGTGTTCAGGTCATCCGCACCCAGGTCGCCATTGGCGTCAAAGCCGATCAAACCGAAGGCGCTGGAGATCGAAAAGGTCCGCCCGGGTAAAAAGGCGCGCGGCGGCGCCGTGCGGGCCCGGTCAACCAACGCGGCGGAGGTGATGGCATAACGCGGCGCGCCATTGCGCAAGATCGTCTGGCCGACAAACGCGCCCGCCGAAATCAACGCCGGGGTCAAATCGGCCTGC
>JANOPV010000313.1:0-4998 GCA_031422035.1 Sphingomonas sp.
TTGCGCCAGCACATTGATGTCATATTTGAGGTTGTGGCCGATTTTCAGCACGGCTTCATCGGCCAGCAGCGGTCTGAGCACGGCCACCGCATCGCCGAGCGCAATCTGCTCGGGCTTCTCAGACAGCAGGTCATGACCACCATGGCCGAGCGGTATGTAACAGCCATTGCCGGGCGCGGTGGACAGACTGACGCCTACCAAAGTGCCAGTCACCGCATCAAGGCTGGCGGTCTCGGTATCGACCGCGACCACGCCCAGCCGCCGCGCCTCCGCCACCCAGCGCTCCAGAGCGGCAATGGTCGTGACGGTCTCATATGAGGCCCGGTCAATAGGTTGGTGGTCAGGCGGGGCGGCGATTGGCGCGCGATCGGATGCTCCGGTAGCCGGTGGACCGTCACCAGCACTGGCCATGGCCGTCGTGCGAGCTGCACCTGTGGGGGAAGCGGCAGCTGCGTCGCCGCCTACCTTGCCCGCCATGCTGCGAAACCCATGTTCGGTCAGGAAGGCGCGCAGTGGCTCCGCTGGAATGCCGTCCAGTTTTAGGGTGTCGAGTGCATCGGGCATCGGGCAGTCGCGTTTCAGATCAACTAGTATCCGGGACAGGCGCGCGATGTCCGCATGCTCAATCAGATTATCGCGCAATTTGCCGGGCTTCATCGTCGGTGCGGCGGCCAGCACTGCGTCAATATCGCCATGCTCGTTGATCAGTTTTGCCGCCGTCTTTGGCCCGACCCCCGGCACGCCCGGCACATTGTCCACGCTATCGCCCATCAGGCCCAGGACATCGCCCAGCCGCTCCGGCCCGACACCGAATTTCTCCTCCACTTCGGCCCGCGCAATCCGGATATTCTTCATCGTATCGAGCATGTCGATGCGCGGACTGCCATCGACCGGGAGCGGCGTAACAAGCTGCATCAGGTCCTTGTCCGAACTGACGATGGTCACGTCCCACCCCTCGCGCACCGCGGCCTCAGCATAGGTGGCGATCAGATCGTCGGCCTCAAATCCCGCCAGCTCGATGCACGGCAGCGAAAACGCGCGCGTCGCATCGCGGATCAGCGGAAATTGCGGCCGTAAATCCTCCGGTGGTTCGGGCCGCTGCGCCTTGTACAGCGGATAGATGTCGTTGCGAAACGACTTGCTACTATGGTCCAAGATCACCGCCAGATGCGTTGGCCCCACTGCCTTGTCGAGGCCGTCGGCCAGTTTCCACAGCATCGCCGTATAGCCATAAACCGCCCCCACCGGCACGCCCGCCGGGTTCGTCAGCGGCGGCAGTCGATGATAAGCCCGGAAAATATAGCCGGAGCCATCGACAAGATAGAGGTGATTGCGGGGCATGGGGCAATCAGTTAGCATTCGCAGCGACAGCATGAAAGACCGGGGTGGAAAATGGTGCAGGAGTATTCTGGGGTGCGGTCGAATATTCGACGGCGTGCCCAGCCTGAAAAGGGCATCGCCAAAAGCAGTCCCATCACCCATGTTTGACACAACGCAATCATCGTTTCAGGCGCTCATCAAGCTTTTGAACGATAGCCCTGGCGATTGCGTGTTTTGTGTCGGAACTGGCGTGACCTCGGCAGCGGTTTCGTCTTGGCAAAGCGCCGATGCGCCTGACCCAACAACTTGGGACGGCCTCATCAAAAATGGCATTAATCAGGTTTCCAAGACCGCCCCAGCATTAGCCCAACGGCTCTCTTCGAGCGAGCATGGCAACTCAGCCAGAGCAACTGGTATCAAGGCAGCACTCGGCCCAGCTGGCTATGTAACCTGGCTCACAGAGTGCTTTCGCGACTTGCGTGTCGACCCGGGCCGCGACCAAATTCATCGTTTGCTGGCCAAGGCGCTGCTGCGCGGCGCGCGCGTGCTGACCACCAATTATGATACGCTGATTACTGATTTTCTGGATCAGGCCGACATCATCCCGATCACCATGTCTAGCCCTGACCTGATGAAGCGTTTCGCGATTGGCAATGAGAGCGGCGGCGAACGCGGTGTCTTGCACATTCATGGTGTCTATAGCGACCCCAGCAGTATCGTCCTGACAGATGCGGAATATGCCAACGCGCAAAAGGACGATGCTCGGCGACAGAGTCTCGGGCAACTTCTAGTCAGCAATCACCTGATCTTTCTGGGGTGCGGCGAAACAATCAGGGACCAGAATCTTGGTGCATCGCTTTCTTGGGCGCAAAATTTCTTGGGCGAAAATGCAAAACGGTCCTTCTTTGTCGGATTTGCGGAAAATTTTGCCGAACTTTCTAAAACCTCAGGGGGCGCCAAGAGCACAGCATTTGCCAACTCGGCAGTCCAACCAATTGTGGTGCCAGCCGGGTCAAATAGCCATCCCGACCTGTTTGGCTTTGCCGCGGAGCTTAGTGCCAAACTTGGTTCAGGACCATTTGACCGCTTTGATGCGGCGAGTTTGACCACCAACATTCGCGCGGTTGCCGGAGACAGCGCCGACGAAAAGCCGAGCGATACTGAAATCAAAAATCTCCCAGCTCCGCCTTGCGAATCTCATGTGCTCGAGGAGTTTGAACGGCGGCAGGCGCTGCATGTGCGCGGGACTGCCGCAAAAGGGAAAACGATGCTGGGCCTCAGGCTAGCCACTGCCAACCAGCAATCGGGCCGGCAAGTTCATTGGTGGCGGATCAATGAAAAAACCGATTCCGAGCCAGATTGGCGCGCCCGGCTCGGGCGATTGCGCGCCCTGCTCCACCTTGATGATGCCTTTGTGGTAATCGATGAGGCACATATCGAGCCCGAGCGGATCGCCGAGTTGATAGCGATGGCCGAATGTTGCGCCCGTGGGCATTTGCTCATTCTCAGCACCGGCCCTGCCATCACGGGCACCGTAAATTTTCATACCAATGCTGCGTTTTTCGCCGAGGTCGCCAATTTTGTCGCAGGGCGATTTGACCGCAACCTGATGCCCTCTGTCGAAGTCGCCGAAGAATGGCATCGTCTGTTTAACGGCCGCACAGTAAATCTTGCGCGCGCCCTGCTGAACAAACTCCCGGGCACCCCGGCGAATGTCGTCCCGGCACTGAGCACAGATGACGTCGTCGCCTGGATGAAAGAGCGCTTGAAAGACATCCCAGAGAGAAGTCCGGCCGGACAAATCCTTGCCGCGCTCACCTGTTTCGCTGATGGCGACGAGGCGGGAAGCTATTGGGCAGCCACCGACCAGATTGGGGTGGCCGACGTCGGCAACGGTGCTCTGGATATTGTGTTGGCGACCGGACTGTTGGCGAAACGCACTCGGCGTGACGAAGTCCAGTATCGGCTAGCCAACGCCGATCATGATGCGCAATTAATCAAGCAGGCACGATGCATCGGGCAAGACACGGTTGATGCTTTTCGCGTGTCAAAGGTCCGGCTGGCATTGTTGCGGCAACCCGGCGACGGGCGAAAGCTCTCGAATCCGACTAAGGGAAACCAACGAGAAGCCTTCCTCACCGCTACCGAGCGGGCGCAGTTGGCGAGCAAATTTAGCGGCTGGGACTCGCAATGCCTGCGCGCAACCATCGGGCGCCCGCCCTTTACGTCGGCGCCGCTCATTGAATGGCTGACCACCCAAAACCCAGCAGTCGCCAGAGCTACGGTCGCCCGGATGGACGACCATGATGCGTGGTCGGCCGCCGCACTGGCAAGCGCGCCTTCGTTGATTGGCGCGGGCAAAATGGCCGCCGCGATTTGGCACGCCGGCAGGCGTAACGATGACCCAAACAACAGCGACTTTGATGCGTTCGCCGACCGGGTGGCGACCGCCGCGATCCGCCGCGCCAATGTTGATCGCGATTTATGGTGTGGCAGCGAGACGATTGATTCCTTCGCCAAGGTTTTTAGGCAAAGCCGCAGCGCGCTGCCTGAGGAGCGGCGGTCCTTTCTGGACATCGTTTCCGGCCAGGGTCAGCGCCAACTCGATCAGTGGGTGCGCGGCTCGCTCCCTGCCAACCCGCGGGATTGGAATACATTCTACAATCGTTTCTCATTGGGTAACCTGTTGTATGATCTCGCATTTTATGGGGACACAATCAGTGCGCATTTTGCCAGAGAGCGGCTGGCCTCATTTGGTCAAGATCTCGTCAAAAAAATGGAACCTCATTTTGCCGCATTACCAAGACAAGGAATAAATCCTGCGAACCACCGCGAATCGCCAGTGCAGACAGCATCTGCCGCGATTCAGATGGCCGGTGCACTCGGCGTCTACGATCGTGTTGGCGATTTGCGCCAAACTCTGTCGGCACTTCTGCCTGCAACCGTGGCGGAACTGACAAGGCACGTCGCGGGCAACCGCATTCGGCACACCTTTGAACCGATGCCAACCGATTTCGAGGTACCAATTGCGCAGCGTGACACGCCGACGGCGGACATCATTGGCATAGAACAGCGTCAGCAGCGATTTTGGTACGGCCTTCATGTCTGGGCGGGGGTAACCGGAAAATCACTGATCCTGCCGCCTGATTTAATGGAACAGACGCGCAGGATGATATGCAATCGAAGGACGCTGGCCCAGCGTGACACAGGGCCGGATTGGCCATTGGCGAACAAGTCAGGCATTGCTCTGGAAGGATGGGTTGCGAGCGCCCGCAATGGCTGCTTGCGGCCACCAGAACAGACGATCGGCGCGATAACGCGATACTGGAACTGAACCAGACAGTCGTCTTGGCGCGACGATTGGCAATGCCCTCCCTTGACACCCCGCCCCTCTCGCCGTCATGCGCGCAGGCATGAACGCTCCTACCCTGATCCGCATCACCCTTCCCGATGGCTCCGTCCGTGAAGTCGCGTCTGGAACGACTCCGGGCGACATTGCCGCTGCCATTGGCCCCGGCCTCGCCAAGGCGGCGCTCGCCGCGCGGGTGGACGGCGAACTCGTCGATATTTTCTGTCCGCTGACCGTCGATGCGTCGCTCGCCCTCGTCACCTCGCGCGATGAAGCCGACGCGCTTGAACTCGCCCGGCATGACTTCGCGCATGTCATGGCAGAGGCGG
>JANOPV010000314.1:0-6816 GCA_031422035.1 Sphingomonas sp.
GGCGCGATGAACGCAACCTCTTCCATCTCGCTGAACCCTTCGGCGACCAGCAGCTGGGCCAGCGTTTCGTCGACGTCGAGTTCCTCCTGGAACATCGTCGAGCGTTCGATGAATTCGCGCTGGCGCTTTTCGCTCGAATCAGCCTCGGTCATGATGTCGATAGCGCGCCCGGTCAGCTGGCTCGCGAGGCGGACATTCTGCCCGCGCCGCCCAATGGCGAGGCTGAGCTGATCGTCGGGGACGACCACTTCGATGCGGTTCTCGTCTTCATCGATCACCACGCGGCTGACGGTGGCGGGTTGCAGCGCGTTGACGACAAAGGTCGCGGTGTCTTCTGACCAGGGAATGATGTCGATCTTTTCGCCCTGCATTTCCTGGACGACCGCTTGCACCCGGCTGCCCTTCATGCCGACGCAGGCGCCAACGGGATCGATGCTGCTATCATAGCTGATAACGCCAATTTTCGCGCGCGACCCCGGGTCGCGGGCAGCCGCCTTAATTTCAATGATGCCGTCGTAAATTTCAGGCACCTCCTGCGCGAACAGCTTTTTCATGAAATCAGGATGCGCGCGGCTGAGGAAAATCTGTGGCCCACGGGTTTCGCGCACGACCTTCAGGATGATCGCGCGGATGCGGTCGCCCATGCGGACGACTTCACGCGGGATTTGGGCGTCGCGGCGGATGACACCCTCGGCGCGGCCAAGATTGACAATGATGTGACCAAACTCGACCGACTTGACGACGCCGGTGATAACCTCCCCTGCGCGATCCTTCATTTCTTCATATTGGCGCTCACGGTCGGCTTCGCGGACTCGCTGGAAAATCACCTGCTTGGCCGATTGCGCGTCGATGCGGCCCAGATCGATGGCGGGCAGCGGATCGACAATGAAATCGCCGACGACGGCACCGGGCTGCAATTCTTCACCGCGGGCCAGATCGACCTGCTTGAAATAATCCTCAACTTCTTCGACCACTTCGACGACGCGCCACAGGCGCAGATCGCCGGTCATCGGGTCAAGTTTGGCGCGGATGTCGTTTTCCTGGCCAAAGCGGGCGCGCGCGGCGCGCTGGATCGCTTCTTCGATCGCCTCGATGACGATGGCTTTGTCGATCAGCTTTTCGGTGGCCACCGAATTGGCGATGGCGAGCAGTTCGGCGCGATTGGCGGAAATGGCGTTGGACACAGCAGCTCAGTCCTCTTCTGTAACGTCTTCGAGAATATCGGCGCCCGCGCTGGATAGCGGAGCGGTGGCGGCAATCAGGGCGTCAGTCAGCATCAGCTTGGCAACGGCAACGTCGGCAAAGGGAAAATGCACCGCACCGGATTTCCGGTCGGTCAGATGGATGGCGTCACCGAGCACATAATCGATCCGGCCGGTCAGGGTCTTGCGCCCGGCAACCCCTTCGATGCCGCCAATCCCTTCGACCAGCGTCACCCGCGCCTCATGCCCGACCCAGCCGGCAAAATCCTTGAGCCGGGTGAGCGGGCGGTCGATGCCGGGTGAGCTGACCTCGAGCCGATAGGCGACCGGCATCGGGTCCTGCCCTGCCTCCTCCAGCCCATCAAAGCGTTCGGAAATCGCGCGCGACAGCTTTGCGCAATCATCAATCGTCAGCTGCCCGGTCGCGGGGCGCTCGGCCATGATTTGGAGCGTGGCTTCATCCCCGCCGAACCAGCGCACACGCACCAAGTCAAAACCGAGGGCCTGGGCCTCCGGTTCAACCAGTGTCGCAATCGCAGTGAGTTCAGCCGGTTCGATGATCATGCTCCACAGAAAATTGCCATGGGGCGAACCCCGCCGACACCGTGGTGCCGACGCTGCCGAACTTCTGTCGATGTCTGGTAGCCCCGTCCCCATAGGCTGACGCCGCGCCCAGGGCAAGCCCGGTTGCGGTCGCCATGGCCGCGTCCTAGGTTGGAGGCGTATCTGCAGATCCAGCACGCTCATCCAAAGGAAATCCGATGCGCCACCACTCTATCATGCTGATCGCGATGTCGCTCATGCTCGCTGGCTGTGCGCCTACTGACGCGCCCGCGACTGATGCCGGCGTTGCAGCGACCAGCGATGGCATCGGATCGTCGGGAAATGTCGGCAGGATCGCCGCAACCCCGGTTGCCGACGCGCCGTTTGCCGTCACGGTAGTCGCCGATTTTGAGAATCCGTGGGCGATGGCATTCTTGCCGGGGCGCGGCGTCGCCATGACCAATGCGGCCCTGATCACTGACCGGGGCGGCACATTGTGGCTGGCCAACGCCGCCACCGGCACCCGGACTGACGTGACGGGCGTGCCGACAGTCGCCGCCGCCGGACAAGGCGGCCTCGGCGATGTCATCGTCCACCCTGATTTTGCGGGCAACGGCATGATCTATCTCAGCTGGGTGGAGGAAGGGCCCGGCGGCAGGGGCGCAGCGGTTGGGCGCGGGCGCTTAACCATCAACGGCGCAGCAGCGCGACTCGAGGACTTCCAGACGATCTGGCGGGCGACGCCGTTTGTTAGTGGCAACGGCCATTTCGGCCACCGGCTCGCTTTTGGCCCTGATGGCATGTTGTATATTTCAACCGGCGAGCGTCAGGCATTTGACCCCGCGCAGGATGTGCGGGGCAATCTGGGCAAGATTTTGCGGCTCAATGCGGATGGCAGCGCGCCCGCCGACAACCCCTTCGCCGATATGGCCACCCGCTTGTCGAGCGTGACGGGTCCGCAAGAGACAGCAATGCGGCAAATCTGGTCGCTGGGCCATCGCAATCCGCTCGGCATTGCGTTCGATGCAGATGGACGATTATGGTCGATAGAGATGGGTCCGGCGGGCGGCGATGAGCTGAACCTGATCGAGCGCGGCGGCAATTACGGCTATCCACTGGTGTCCAATGGCAGCCATTATGATGGCCGCGACATTCCCGACCATGCGGCGGGGGATGGCTTTGTCGCACCGCGCCTGTGGTGGAACCCCGCCATGTCGCCCGGGCATCTGATGATTTATTCCGGCAATGCCTTTCCGGCATGGCGCAGCGATGCTTTTGTCGCGGCGCTTGGCGGCCAAGCACTGATTCGGATCGACCTGAATGGCACCACGGCCCGGCAGGCGGACCGTTGGGACATGGATGCGCGCATTCGCAGCGTAACCCAGGGGCCGGATGGCGCATTATGGCTGCTAGAGGATGGCAATAGCGGCAGCCAGGGGCGATTATTACGGCTCGACCCCCGCCGTTAAGCGCTGATCGTCAGGCAGCGACATTGCCAAGGGCAAAGGCGAAGTGTTCCTGATCTGCGGCATCATCGGCGGCATCGCCAGCCTGGCCACTCAAGCCTGAACGCGATGCGTTGACCAGCGCGGCAACCAACTGCTTAAGTTCCGGGCTGACGGCCACCTTGGAACGAGCAAAAGCCGGAATGCGCTTCATATCCATATAGGTAAGGCCGAGCAGAAACAGCTCGCGA
The DNA here is from genome assembly GCA_031422035.1 of Sphingomonas sp. GTDB lineage: Bacteria > Pseudomonadota > Alphaproteobacteria > Sphingomonadales > Sphingomonadaceae > Sphingopyxis. The sequence continues at coordinate 3,442 of JANOPV010000314.1, forward strand.
TACGCCACCCGTTCTGGCCAGCCCGCTATCAGGCTGAAACCGATGGGCGCGGCCAGCGCGCGCAAAGCCTCGTCAATATGCGTCTGATTATGGCTGTTGCCGCGCCGGACCCGATTCTGCAGGACCATCCAGTTGAGGTCGGCCATGCCATGACGTGCGCGCGCCATTCGGATGGCGTTGACCATCGTCGCAAAACAGCCCGGTTCGGTCATCCGGTGCGTCACCGGATCAAGCCGAGCGAGCAGATCGAGATCGACAAAGGAACCATTGACCGGGGTGATGACATGATCGGCAAAGGCAATGGCCCGCCGCACCGCGCCCGAATCATGCCCCGGCGCGTCGATGATGAAAAAGTCGCTATCCCAACCGAGCCGACCAATTTCCTGGCACAGCATCGCCCCGCTCTGCACCCTCAGCACATGATGGCGCGGCAGTGGCAGCGCGACGCCGAGCCGCCGGGCGGTGGCATCACGGTTAAGGAAGGCGCTGGACAGCGTGCGTTGCCGCACATCCAGATCAATCGCTGCAACTGTATGGCCCGCATCGGCCAGCGCTACTGCGAGGTGAAAGGCCAGCGTCGATTTCCCAACTCCGCCCTTTTCATTGGCGACGACGATGATCTGCCCCGCGGGGCGCGGGCGGTGGCACATGTCGGCAACGATAACATCGGGATGTTCGCCATCTGGCCCCACATCGCGGCGCATGGCGTCCTGCGCTGTAACCCGACTGAAATTCATGTGCCCGCCCCCGCTGAACAATCTGCGCCGGAGACATTTTCCGAATCGGCGCAATTTGTTGACGACAAGAGCCTACCAAGAGTCTGCGGCGAATCAGAGTCGCAATTTTCCGTGACTTAGGGACAGGCGCCAGCCACTCAGCTCAACAGACAAGTTGACGGCGACGCCTGCTTCATGGCAACCGCCAACCGTCGGCGGGCCAATCGGCCACGCCGCCCAAGCGGGTGTAGCTCAATGGCAGAGCAGAAGCTTCCCAAGCTTACGACGAGGGTTCGATTCCCTTCACCCGCTCCAACCGCTTCTAACTCGCTAGGTTATCAGGGGCTGAGGCCATGAGCACATCGCGCCGCGTCCTGCCGTTCATCCTTGGCACGATCTTTATCGATTCGGTGGGGTTCGGCATCATCATGCCGGTGCTGCCGCAATTGTTGATGGATGTCGGGCAGATCGCGCTGCCCGCAGCCATCGACCTGGGGATGTGGATCGGCCTGATGATGGCGGTCGCGACGTTTTTTGCGGCCCCGTTGCTCGGCAATTTGTCGGACCGCTTTGGGCGGCGGCCGGTATTGCTGGTGTCGCTCGCCGGGTTGGCGGTGGACTATATCCTGCTCGCGTTCGTCAATACGATCCCGCTATTGTTCCTCGCCCGCGTCCTGTCGGGCATTTTCGGCGGCAGTTTTGCGGCGGCACAGGCATCGATTGCCGACATCACCACGCCCGCCGACCGCGCCCGCAATTTTGGGATGGTCGGCGCGGCCTTTGGCGTCGGTTTTGTCGCAGGACCAGCGATTGGTGGTTTGCTTGGTGAATATGGATCACGCGCACCATTTCTCGCAGCGGCGGCGCTATCAGCGTTTAACTTCCTATACGGGTTGTTCTTTTTCCCTGACACCCTGGCCCCTGAGCGGCGGCGGGCGTTCGACTGGCGGCGCGCCAATCCATTGGGCGCATGGCGGGTGATGCGGGCCAATGGCGGCCAGTCGAACAGCATCGGTGGCGGCATGACCGCGGTGGCGATGGTGCTCGTGCTGTGGCAGATTGCCAGCTTGGTCTATCCGCTGACGTGGAGTTTTTACGCGATTGCCCAATTAGGTTGGTCGAGCGGCATGATCGGCGCCAGCCTAGCCGGTGTCGGCATGGTCATCGCCTTTGGCCAGTTTGCGGTGACGGGCCCGATGGTCAAGCGGCTGGGGGAACGCGACGCAGCGAGCATCGGTCTGATCTTCGCGATCGGCGGCTATATCGCTTATGCCTTTGTTGACAGCACTTGGGCGGCGCTGCTCATCCTCTTGATCCTCGCCATGCAGGCCCCGGTGCAGCCCAGCCTCATGGCAATGCTGTCGCGCCGGGCAACACCCGAAACGCAAGGCGAGGTGCAAGGGGTGGCGGGCATGGCGATGGGTCTGGGGTCGCTGGTCGCGCCCATTTTGCTGACCGGAACCATGGCACGGTTTACCGCCGATGATGCGCCGGTCCATTTTCCGGGCGCGGCGTTCATTGTCGCGGCGCTGTTCGGGCTAGGCGCGCTGGTTATGATCCGGCGATTGCCCCGCGCGACACAGGATGGCAACGGCGGCGTCAAGGTCGTCGCGGCTGGGGCTGACTCTCGTGGGGATTAAAGCGGCGGCAGGTCAAAGCCGAGTGGTGCAAGCGCCCGGCCTGCACCCATTTTCAGCTTGAAAAATCCGGCCGTTGCCAGCGGCCACAAGGCATCGTCATAAGCGGTGCGCAAGCGGATGTGATTAAGGCCCGCGAGGGCATCGCGCTGCCAGCCGACGCAAATCCAGGGGGTGACGGTGGGGCAATTGGACGACGCGTGCCGCGTCGCGAGTTCGTTGACTGTGCCCGCGCAGCCAAAATGGGCCGCAGCGCGCTCCACTGCATCGGCCACTGCCCCATCAGCAAAGGCAGTGACGGCGGGGCTGGTCTCTGCGGCGCGGCCATCGAACCCGGTCAGTCCTAGGACAAAGGCCGGTGGTCGTGCGAGGCTAAGCCCCGCAAAATCGCAATTGTCACTGGTAATTGCGAGGCCGTAGTCGCCATCGGGTAGCGCCATTGGCGGCGGCAGCGGCACCCGCGGCACCGGCTCATCCATCGGCAGCGCGTCGGCGGTTTCGTCCAATCCGCGGGGATCAAAACGTCCGTCGGTATACCGCCGGATATTTTCTGCGCGCGCCAGATACTGTTTGCCCGGTGTGTGCAGCCCCGCCACCCAGCGCCATGACAGCGTGTTCGACGCGGCGTCGCCATCGAGCAAATGGCGCAGGAAGAAATCCGCGCCGAGCTGCCACGGCAGCCGCAGCGTGAAAATCCAAATGCTGGCAAACCACATCCGCGCATGATTATGCAGCCAGCCATAGGTGACGAGTTCATCCACCCACGCATCGAAACAATCGACGCCGGTGCGCCCTTCGACTGCAGCGGCATAATCGCGCGCCGCGCCGCCGTTGCGTTCGAGCAGCGCCAGTGCCGCATCGCGTCCGGTGCAATAATGCGCCCAGACGGCCGGGCGCTGTTCAAGCCAGCCTTTGAAATAGCTGCGCCACAATATCTCGCTGATGAACTTTGCAGCATTTTCGCCGTGCGGGAGCGCCGCTTGCAGCGCCTCCCCCTCGCTGACCAGGCGATGCCGCAGCCA
>JANOPV010000315.1:0-3207 GCA_031422035.1 Sphingomonas sp.
CGATCGGCGCGGCAATTCAGGCGGGCGTGCTCCAGGGCGACGTCAAGGACGTGCTGCTGCTCGACGTGACCCCGCTGAGCCTCGGCATCGAAACGCTGGGCGGCGTCTTCACCCGGATGATCGACCGCAACACGACCATCCCGACCAAGAAGAGCCAGGTGTATTCGACCGCTGATGACAATCAGCAGGCGGTGACGATCCGCGTGTTCCAGGGTGAGCGCGAAATGGCGGCGGATAACAAGATGCTCGGCCAGTTCGACCTGGTTGGTATCCCTTCCGCCCCGCGCGGTGTGCCGCAGATTGAGGTGACGTTCGACATCGACGCCAACGGCCTCGTCAGCGTCTCGGCCAAGGACAAGGGCACCGGCAAGGAACAGCAGATCCGCATTCAGGCATCGGGCGGCCTGTCCGATGGCGACATCGAACAGATGGTCAAAGACGCCGAACGCTTCGCCGAAGAAGACAAGGTCCGCAAGGAAGCCGCCGAAGCGCGGAACAATGCCGAAAGCCTGATCCACTCCACCGAACGCCAGCTCGCCGAACATGGCGATAAGGTATCGGCTGAGGTGAAGGGCGAAATTGAAACCGCGCTGGCCGAAGCCAAGACTGCTGTCGAAGGCGGCGACGCCGAAACGATGAAGGCGAAATCAACCGCCCTTGCGGACGCTGCCATGAAGCTGGGTCAGGCCATTTACGAACAAGAGCAGGCAACAGCACAGCAGACCGGCGGCGCAGGCGGTGATGAACCCGCTTCGGCCGACGACGATGTAGTCGATGCGGAATTCTCCGAAGTCGACGACGAAAAGAAGTAACGGGTTTTTGGTTTCCCGTCATGCCAGCGAAGGCTGGCATCCATCGCGCCTACCGTGACAAGCCGATAGGCTAGATGGACCCCAGACTTCGCTGGGGTGACGGATTGAGGGGAAGGGTTGAGACAGGCACATGAGTCTCGACATTGATTTTTACGAACTGCTCGAAGTCGAGCGTTCCGCCGATGATGGCTCGCTCAAAGCGGCCTATCGGCGGCAGGCGATCCGCTATCATCCGGATAAGAATCCGGGCTGCAAGGACAGCGAAGAGCGCTTCAAGGCGGTCAACGAAGCCTATGAGTGCCTGAAAGACCCCCAGAAACGCGCGCTTTATGACCGGCATGGCAAGGCTGCGTTCCAGCAGGGTGGCGGCGGCCAGGGCGGCGCAGGATTCGCGGATTTCGGCGACATCGGCGACATCTTTGAGAGCATGTTCGGCGGCGGCTTTGGCGGTGGCGGGGGGCGTGGACGCGGCCCGGCGCGCGGTGCCGACCTGCGCTACGACCAAGAAATTACCCTCGACGACGCATTCAACGGCAAGAGTATCGAGATCAGCGTCCACGTCGCCGCCGCCTGTGACACCTGCGACGGCAGCGGTGCCAAGCCCGGCACCGGCGCCATCCGCTGCAAGACCTGCTCCGGGCACGGCAAGGTGCGCGCGCAACAGGGCTTTTTCATGATCGAGCGCCCCTGCCCCGCCTGTCACGGCGCGGGTGAGGTGATCGAAAGTCCCTGCAGCACCTGCCGCGGCGAAGGCCGGGTTGAACGGCAGAAAACTCTGTCGGTCACCATCCCTCCCGGCGTCGACGACGGCACCCGCATCCGCCTGTCTGGTGAGGGCGAAGCCGGCCCGCGCGGCGCAGCAGCAGGCGACCTCTATGTCTTCCTCCACCTCAAACGGCACAGCGTCTTCAGCCGCGATGGCACCACACTTTACGCGCAAGTGCCGATCAGCTTCACCGTCGCGGCGCTTGGCGGCGACATCGAAGTCCCCGGCCTCGACAAGGCCATGCACGCATTCCGCATCCCGCCGGGCATCCAGTCGGGCAAGCAATTGCGCAAACGCGGTGCCGGCATGCCAGTGCTCAACGGCCGCGGCCAGGGCGATCTGGTTATCCAGATAGAGGTCGAAACCCCGACCCGCCTCAGCGCCAAACAGCGCGAACTGCTCGAAGAATTCCGCGCCACCGAAACCGGCGACGAATGCCCGAAAAGCCAAGGATTTTTCGGCAAACTCAAGACGGTGTGGGAAGATCTGACGGAGTAGATCAAGGAATATGTTTAGCGGCTGGGAGCCGTCGTAAACTCGTCTTCGATTCTGAATGTGCCCGTCCGTGATATGGCGAATTCGATTGTGCGGACGCCTTCCCAATTTGGACCGATGTAGCGGGCATGGCCTCGCGCTTCGCCAACCTGCTCAGAACAACCCGTCAAACGTGCGTCACCAGGGGACATATCGTATCGTTCACGCAGCGGCGCCAACGTCGCCTCGGGCATCCCGATGGCGTTAATAATCAAAACCATCCTAACCCCGGACAGCAGATCATCAGGCGGATTTGATGTGCGCATGATAAACTCCACGCCGCCGCACGTCACTTCTGATGTTAACGCGCGTCTTTCCAACTGGTTGTGGACCACTACAATGTCGCAAGCGCCGGAAGATTGGCAGTGGACGGGATTACCTATCTGAGCAGCCAATGCCAGGCCGATTTGAATTATCAACATCGAGGGCACTCCTTGCTGCCTGCCGATTGCTATCGCAGAATTCTGCCTTCGCGGAACTGGGAAAACGGTATATGCGGCTACAGCTAGATGAAGGACAACTGATGTTTCGCTCCATGCTCCTCGCCGCCACTGCCACAATTGCCGCCACCGCCCCTGCGCTCGCCCAGCAGAATTTCGACGCCGTCGAAGTGCGCGCTGAGACCGTCGCCCCCAATATCGCCGTCCTGTTCGGCGCTGGCGGCAACATCGCGGTTACTTGGGGGCCAGATGGTACGGTATTGGTCGACGATCAATATGCCCCGCTGACCCCGCGCGTTCAGGCGGCGATTGCCGCGCTCGGCGCGACCCCGGTGCGCTTTCTCATCAACACCCACTGGCATGGCGACCATAGCGGCGGGAACGAGAATTTTGGCACCGCGGGCGCGCTCATCATGGCGCATGACCATGTCCGCGAACGCATGGCGAGCGAACAGCGGCGCCCCGGCGCGAACGGCGCGGCAGACCGGGTCATCCCGCCCTCCCCCGCCATCGCCCTGCCCGTTATCACCTGGCATGACGGGATTAGCGTCCACCTGAATGGCGGCGAAGTGCGCACCCTCCATGCGCCGCACGCCCACACCGACGGCGACAGCATCGTCTGGTTCCAGACCGCAAATGTCGTCCACATGGGTGA
>JANOPV010000316.1:0-11322 GCA_031422035.1 Sphingomonas sp.
ATCACCAGGCCCCGCCATGCCAGCATTTCCCCGAGTGCGGCGGCTGCCAGCTGCAACATGTCGATGACAGCGCCTACGCCGACTGGATGGTCGAACGCATCGCCGGAGCTTTGACGGGGCAGGGATTGCCTGTCCCGCCGATCCGTCCGCCAGCGCTCTCACCCCCGCACAGCCGCCGCAGGGCCTCGCTCAAGGCGCTGCGCACCGGCAGTCACGTCGCGCTGGGGTTTAACGAAGGGCGCAGCCACGACATCGTCAACCTGCGGCAATGCGACATTCTCCACCCCGCGCTGTTCGCGCTGCTCGCGCCGCTCCGCCAATTGCTGCTGACGCTGGTCAAGCCGCGCGGCACAGCGGGGGTGCAGCTCACCCTCGCCGATCAGGGCGTTGATATAGTGTTGACCGGGGTCAAAGCTGAAACGCTGGCGGCGCATGAGGCACTGGGCGACTTCGCGCGCGCGCATGCGCTAGCCCGGCTGGCAATAGATCAGGGCGGCGGCCCCGAAACCCAGTGGGAACCAGAGCCAGCAACGGTCAGTTTTGGCCAAATGGCGGTCAGCCTGCCGCACGGGGCATTCTTGCAAGCAACCGCCGATGGTGAAGCAGCCCTGACCGCTGCGGTGCGTGACATTGCCGGCGATGCGGCCGCCATCGCCGATCTGTTCGCCGGGCTCGGCACGTTTGCCCTCGCGCTGGCAGATGCCCCTAACCGCCGGATCACCGCCATTGAGGGCGCGCGTGCCGCCATCAGCGCCCTCGCCATTGCCGCCAACCGCCGTCAGCTGAGCGTCAAGGCTGAGCATCGCGACCTCTATCGCCGCCCGCTTACCGCCGCTGAGCTCAATGATTATGAGGTCATCATCCTCGATCCGCCGCGCGCTGGCGCCGAGGAACAGGCGAAGCTCCTTGCCACCAGCACCGTCCCGCGCATCGCCTATGTCAGCTGCAACCCCGCCAGCTTTGCCCGCGACGCGCGGCTGCTCGCTGATGGCGGCTACCAGATTGACTGGGTGCAGCCCGTCGGCCAGTTCCGCTGGTCAACCCATATGGAACTGGCCGCGAGCCTGAGCCGCAGCGTTTAGTGGAACGCCGCCATCGCCGCGTGCACCACCAGCATGATGAGCGCGATGCTCGACAAAGCGAACAGCGCAAACCGCACCGCAATCCGGTTCCACAAAATCTGCACCAGACTATGCGCGATCCTCAGACCGACATACACCCATGCGATTGTCGCGTTCATGCCGTCGCCCCAGCCGAGCATCGCCAGGGTCAGCGCGGTTGCGTAAAACACCGTCGGCGCTTCATGCAAGTGGTTGTAATTATGCGCCACCCACTGGACTTTGGCGGGCAAAACCTTGTCGAGATCGCTGCCTTTGCCGCCCGTCCAGGTGCCGATGTTGAGCGTTTCAGAACGGTTGATCGCCGGAATGCGGGTCGCATACATCCATAGCCAGACGATCATGGTCCATGCCGCAAGGACGATGACAGGTTGCAGGATGGCGGGTGCGTGGTCGTGCATCATGATGCTTTCCTCAACCCAAAGTCAGCAAAACGGCGAGCACGCTAAGCGCGATCAGACATGCGGATGACAATATGAACAGCGCAAACCGCACCGGGATCGTATTGATCAGCGCCTGCCACAGACTGTGCAGGATCCGTAGCCCGGTATAGGCCCAGGCGAGGCCAACCGTCAGCGACGTGGTGCCACCGCCCACGAACAGGATCAGCACTACGGCATAAAACACCGTCGGCTGCTCAACCAGATGCGTATAATTATGCGACTTCCAGTTGGTGCTCGCCGACAGCAATGGTTCCAGGTCGATGCCGCGCCCGCCCGGCGGTGCTGCTTTTAACTGCGGCATCGCCTTTTGCATTCCCGGAAGCCGCGTCGCTGCCATCCACAGCAGCATGACCAGCGTCCACAGCGCCAGCACCGCCGCCGGTGCCAGTAATCCTAATTCGATGCCCATGATAATCCCCCCAAAGACGGCGCCGCAGCGCCGCGAAGGGGAAATCTAGATCAACCGTAGCATTTTGCAACCCGTTGGCTGCACACGCCTAAAACAGCTTGGTCACTGTCGCTGTGCGCCGCTCCGGCTGCTGCACACCGGTATACAGGCTATCCATCGGCTCATCGCTGACCACATGGACCTGCTCGGCGCCAAAGCCGTTAAACTTGGTCCGCATCGCGCAGCCATAGGCACCCAGCATGCCGATCTCCAGATAATCGCCCGCAGCAACATCGTCGGGCAGCACGAACGGTCCGGCCATATGGTCAAGGTCGTCACAGGTTGGCCCGTAAAAGCTGAACGCCGTCTCGCTCTGGGTGCCGCTCTCACGCAGCAGCACGACCGGGAACCGCCAGCCGACATGCGCCGCATCGAACAACGCGCCATAGGCACCGTCATTGATATACAGCTCATCACCGCGCCGCTTTTCAACGCGCACGATCAGCGAGCTATATTCAGCGCTCAGCGCCCGGCCCGGCTCGCACCACAATTCCGCCGAATAGCTGATCGGCAGGCTTTCGAAGGTGCGGTGAATAACGTCGAAATAGGCGCCGAGCTCAGGCGGCTCCATGCCCGGATACACCGACGGAAAGCCGCCACCCACATCAACAATATCGACCGTGACCGACGCCGCTACAATCGCCGCGCGCACCCGCTCCATGGCGAGCGCATAAGCGTGCGGGGTCATCGCCTGGCTGCCGACGTGGAAACAGATGCCGAGTGCATCTGCGGCCTGCCGCGACGCCATCAGCAGGTCGGCAACCTCATCAGGCTCCGCGCCAAATTTCGCGGCAAGGCTCAGCTTGCTATGATCCGAAGACACGCGCAGCCGCACCAGCAGGCTCAGGTCAGCCGCCGGGCCAGCATCGCCGGTCGTCGCGCTAATGATCTTTGCCAGCTCGTCCATTGTGTCGAGCGAAAAGGTGCGCACGCCGTGCGTCCAATAGGCCTCATCAATTGCTTCCACGGCCTTCACCGGGTGCATGAAACACAGCGTCGCTTCGGGCAGGGTTCGGGCGACCAGACGCACCTCGGCAATCGACGCAACGTCATAATGCGTCACGCCCGAATCCCACAATATCCGTAACAGGTCGGGCGATGGATTCGCCTTCACCGCGTACAACGTGGTTCCCGGAAAATGGTCTGCGAAATAGCGGGCGGCGCGGCGCGCTGCGTGCGGACGCACCAGCGTGACGGGCTCAACCGGCTTTAGATCGTGAACTAGACCCAGTGCGCTATGGTAGCTGTGCAATTCAAGGGACCCCCAAAACGGTTATTAGTGCCAATGGCTGCCTTGCGGTTATTGGAAGTCCCCCTGGGGCAGCGGAGGCGCGTATATGGTGGGGGGTCCCCCCTGTAAAGTGCGAATTGCGTTGCGGGCTCGGGCGGTCCCGCTCGGTGTCAGAATTTTACCGTCGGCGTCGCACTTACCGACGCTCGGTCGCCGTCGGCGAGGGTCATGAACGCGCGTTCCTTGAACCCCATGGAGTTGGCAAACAGCACGGCGGGAAAGGCTTCACGCGCGCCATTATAGTCGGCAGCAGCGGCATTCATGGCGCGGCGGGCCGCCGCCAGCTTATCCTCAATATCGGCCAATTCATGCTGCAATGTCTGGAAATTGGCGCTGGCTTTCAGGTCGGGATAGCTTTCAGCAAGCGCCAGCAAGGAACCGACCGCACGCGACAGTTCCGCCTCTCCAGCCGGATTGCCACCGGCGGCGGCGGCGCGCGCCTGGATCACTGCATCCAATGTCTGCGATTCATGCGCAGCATAGCCTTTGACCGTTTCGACCAGATTGGGGATCAGGTCATTGCGCTGCTGCAACTGGGCGTCGATGTCGGCAAAGCCTTGATTGCAATTCTGCCTCAGGCCGACCAGCCGATTATAAATCAACACCATGATGATCACGAAAAACGCGATGATCCCGATAGCGATGAACGTCCCCATCTTTACACTCCCCCGGCCAGCGGCCATCACCCGTCTGGCCAGCCGCCAGCACTTGGTCGCTAAGCTATCAAGCCCGGGGGGAGTTGCAAGCGCGATGATCGAGGCACCTGATGTCGACACCCTGATGGCCGGCGGCCTGTCCGACTGGCTGGCGCAGCAACAGGGCGCGCGCGATGAAGCGATTGCGACGTCGCGGTCACGCACGATCAAGAGCCTTGTCGCAGCCGCGGTGCTGGCACTGCTGACACTGCTCATTGTTGGACAGTTCATCTGGGCCTTTTTCGTTGGCGCGGGCATTGCCGGGGCGGGGCAGGCGTGGGCCTATGCGGCGCGCAAACCGGTCATCGACGCGATCAAGCACCAGATGAATAGCCGGATAGCTGCCGCGCTCGACTGCACATTTTCTCAGCAAGCCGCGCCGGGGCCGGAATTTGAGCTGGCCAAAACCTTTGAAGCGTTGCCGAGCTACGACAACGCATCTTTTGAGGATGACTGGCGCGGCACCATCGGCGCGATGCCCTTTTCGCTCTATGAATGCGAGCTTCAGGAATGGCGCGGCAGCGGCAAGAACCGCCGGCTCGAAACGGTGTTTGACGGGGTGATTATCGCCATCGGGTTCGCCCGCCAGTTCCTGGGCACCACATTGGTTGAACGCGATGGCAATCATATGACCCTGTTCGGCCTGCGCGATTCGTTCAGCGCCGGCGGGGTAAAGCTTGAACTTGTTAAAATGGTCGACCCCCGGTTCGAGCGGGACTTCACGATCTGGTCCACCGATCAGGTCGAGGCGCGCTACCTCGTCCACCCCGAATATGTGGAGCGGCTAATTGGTATTGAAAATGGATTCGCCGGAAAAAAAATTCGCGCGCTTTTTCATGCTGGGAACCTCATTATAATATTGGAAACAAACGATTTATTTGAAAGCGGGTCACTCGACGCCAGCGCTGACAAAAACAACATGGCTACTACCATCAAGCAATTCACTTCACTCGCAAATCTCGCCAATGCCCTGAACGAACGCCCCCGTTAGTTCCGCTGGCGTTGCTGCGATGCCGCGGTCCGCGCCGCTTCAATCCCGTCCTGCCGCGCCCCCAGCGACCGGATCACCTGCCGGGCCATAATCACCCGCCGCGACTGCGTCTGCCACTCCGCAGGCAGCGCCGCGCTATTGGTCAGAATCAGCCGCACCTGACCCTCGCTGCCATGGTCGAGCACAGTGCCATTACTATAGCCACCAACCATCCGCATCTGCCGCTCCACATTGCGGCGGGACAGCAGGATGAAACTGTCAAACCCCTCGCGCTCCGCATAGGTCGCAGCCGCCAGCAAGGTCAGTTCGTCAGCAGTGGTCGCACTGCCAGACACGGTGCCAAAGCGGATGGTGCGAATGCCGGTGCCGTCTTCAACTGCCTGTGAATAGCCCCGATCTCGGCCCATCAGAATCCCGTCCCCGGCGCGGCCAAAGCGCGGGTAACGATCAAGCGCTTCCCCCTCGGGCAACAGCGCGATTAACGACCGCGGCGTTATCGCAACCAACTGGCGCGTCAGGTTGGTATCGGCTCCTCTGAGCGCTTCGGCACGCGCCTGCGTATCCTCCGGCCCTTCGCTCGACAGCTGCATGACCAGATCAATAATTGCCGTCGTACGAACCGCTTGCGGAAATTCACGCTCCAGCTGGCGCACCGTCAGTCTTGTGCCAGTTGCCATCCGCGCCCGTGCAGCGATGGCTTGTTTCCAGCGATCGACAATCTCTTCCATCCGCCGCCCGGTGGCAACGCGGCCTTGATAGGCCTGAACCCTTCGTCGCGGCACCTCACGCCCGTTCTCGGCAACCGGCGCCGGCCCGACATAGGCGGTGATGTCGCGATCAATCTCGGTCAGCATCGCCCGTGATCGGGCGCCATCGCCGTTGGCTGCAAAGACGTAAGCGCGCATGGCATTGATTTCCGTCGTCTCGGCAAGGGCCGTCGCCGGTGCATCGCCATTGATCTGCCAGCCACCAATCGGTGTCGGGTTTTCTAGCGACATAGTTGCCGCATAGGGCAGGGCAGCAGCCACATTGCCGCGCGACAAGTGAATCAGGAACAGGCTCCGCAGCAGGTCGGGATGGTCGGGCACGCGCGCATCCGCCAGCACCAGAAACCGGTCCAGCGTGCCGTCAAACGCTGCTAGCAGCCGGTCCAGACTCCATTGCACCGCGACGCTGTAGCGACGGGCATTTCGCACGCGCTCGATTTCCGCCACCGCTTCGTCCCGGCGGTCAAGCTGGTTCAGGATGAACGCTCGCATCATCGCGTTGCGCAGGCCGATGCTCCCGTCGAAGACCGCATTATTCAGCGCGGTGCCCGCCGCGTCTGATCGGCTGAGCGCATCAAGCGCGGCTTCATTTCGACCACTCTGAAACAGCGTTTCCGCGCACATGCTCAATATGGTCGCTTGATCGCGATTGTCGCGGCGGGCCCGCCCGCGCCCATCCATCGGCTGGGTGCAATCTGTGGCAGGGGTCGCTGTCTCGACCTTGCCGCCGGCGTCGATTGGTGGAGCGGGCGGCGCAGCAGGCACTGGGATTTCAACAGGCGGAACCGGCATTACCGGAGGGCTGGGACTGACTTGCGCAACCGCCGCCGTCGCGAGCAGAGATACGGCACCCGTCACCGCCGCCCAATGACGACCATCGATTTTTAGCATGTTGCGCCCCCGAATCAGCCCGGTCAGCTCAGCCGGGTCTTAAAGTCTTCATATCCAAACTCACGGACGCAGCGCAATTCATCGGTTGCGCTATTCCACAGCCAGATCGACGGGAGGGGCACGCCGTTAAAGGTGTTGGTCTTGACCATCGAATAATGCGCCTGGTCGAGAAAGGCGAAGCGTTGCCCAACATACGCGCCACCGGGGAGGCGATAGTCACCAATCACGTCACCAGCGAGGCAGGATGGCCCGCCAAGCCGGGTAACTGTCCCGCTCGTGTCTTCATGCAGCATGGCAGGGCGATAGGGCGCTTCGATCACATCGGGCATGTGGCACGTCGCGCTGATGTCGGTAATCCCAACTGGCATCCCGTTGTCGAACAAATCGAGGATTTCGCCAACCAATATCCCGGCATCAAGCGCCATGGCTTCTCCCGGCTCGATATAGACCTCGCACCCGGTTTCTGCGCGGACATCAATCAAAAACGCGACAAGCGCGTCAATCTGATAGTCAGCGCGGGTGACATGGTGCCCGCCGCCGAAATTGATCCATTTGAGTTGCCCGAAATACGGCGCGAGCACGGGCCGAAGCTTCGCCCAGGTGGCGGCCAGTGGCGGAAAATCCTGCTCACATAAGGTGTGCATGTGGATACCCGCAACGCCGTCGAGGTCAGCCGCGACTAATTGGCTAACCGGGTGACCGAGCCTGCTGTGCGGTTGGCATGGATCATATTTATCGACCTCACCGAGCGCTAGTTCGGGGTTGATCCTGAGGCCGACGTCAAAGTGCCGACCCGCAGAGCGCGCGGTATCAAGTTCGCCAGCAAAACGCCGATGCTGCGCGGGGGAATTGAACACGATATGGTCGGACAGCGCCAGAATTTCAGGCAGGTCGTCGGCCTTGTAAGCGGCGCAATAGGTCTCAACCTCATTCGTGCCATCGGGCCCGCGATAGGCTTCACGGCCCAGCCGCGCCTCATATAGTCCAGACGCACAAACGCCGTCCGTATATGCGGCCACTGTGTCGCCAAGTGACCACATTGAGAACGCCTTCAGCGCCGCGAGTATTTTCGCACCCGACCGGTCGCCAATATCGCGCAATATCGCCAGGTTGGCGCGGACCTTGGCCGCATCGACAACAAATGCGGGGGAGGGCACGCGGCTAAGGTCGAACCGCGCAAAGGCTCCTGGCTCGCCAGCTTTGGTTTCCATTAAAAGCGCACCGGGCCACCGAGCGTCTTCACTTGCCACGGCAGCCCCTGCGCAGTGAGCATGGCCATGAACGGATCAGGGTCCATCTCTTCCATGTTGAACACGCCTGCACCAGCCCACGCACCGGTTACCATCATCGCTGCTCCGATCATCGCGGGCACGCCAGTGGTGTAACTGACCGCCTGATTGCCGGTTTCGGCATAGGCGTCCTCGTGGTTGCAAATGTTGTTGACATACATCGTCAGCGGCTGGCCGTCCTTGCCCACGCCGGTAGCAACCACGCCAATATTGGTTTTGCCCTTGGTCGTCGCGCCCAGGCTCGATGGTTCGGGCAGCACCGCCTTCAGGAACTGGAGCGGGACGATTTCGGCGCCGTTATACATCACGGGATCAATCCGCGTCATCCCGACATTCTGCAGAACCGTGAGATGCTTGATATATTCATCACCGAACGTCATCCAGAAACGGATACGGTTGATTTCGGGCAAGTGCTTGGCCAGGCTCTCCAGCTCCTCATGATACATAAGGTACATGTTTTTGGGGCCGACGCCTTCAAAGTCAAAACTGACCTTGGTCGACAAGGCTGGCGTTTCAACCCAGGCACCATTCTCCCAATGCCGCGCCGCCGCAGTCACTTCGCGGATGTTGATTTCGGGGTTAAAATTTGTGGCAAAGGCTTGGCCATGGTCACCGCCATTGCAGTCGAGAATATCCAGCGTGTCGATGCGGCCGAAATGATGTTTTTTGAGCCAGGTCGTGAAAACGCTTGTGACGCCGGGATCGAACCCCGATCCGAGGAGGGCCATCCGGTCTGCATCCTTGAACCGATCATGAAACGCCCATTGCCAATGATATTCAAACTTCGCTTCGTCGATGGGCTCATAATTGGCCGTGTCCATATAATCGGCACCCGCGGCCAGACAGGCCTCCATGATACTCAGATCTTGATAAGGAAGCGCAAGATTAACAACGAGTTGTGGCTGTATTCTCGCGATCAGCGCCGTGGTCGCGGCGACATCATCGGCATCAATGCGGCCGGTCGTGATGCTCACTCCGGTCCGCTCCAGAACCGAAGCGGCGATGGCGTCGCATTTGGACTTCGTACGGCTCGCAAGCGCGATGTTAGGGAAGATAGCGGCGTTCATCGCCATTTTATGCACCGCCACCGATCCAACGCCGCCTGCGCCAATCACCAAAACCTTGCTCACGCCTGTTTCTCCTGCGCGCGGGCCTTTCCCGCGAAGACGCAGCGCTATAGGACGCCGCTATGACCTCGCAAAGCCCTGACCTGCTTGATCCTGCCCGAGCACCATCCCATGCGGGCATCTTGCGCGCCGCCGTCAAGATAAACGCACTTTTACCGCCGACTCCATTGTTACCGCTAGAGGTCGATGGAATAACGATCTGGTGCAAGGCGGAGAGCTTACAGCCCATCGGCGCGTTCAAGATTCGCGGTGCCTGGCATCGCCTCTCGGACTTGGACGCCGACCAACGCGCTGTGGGCGTTGTCGGTGTGTCCAGCGGCAATCACGCGCAAGGCGTCGCGTGGGCCGCCCGGCGCCTCGGCATGTCAGCGATCATTGTCATGCCGAACGATGCGCCAGAGGCAAAATTGGCGGCAACGAAGGCGCTGGGTGCCGAAGTCATTCTCTATGATCGCCCTGGCGGAGAGGATCGGGATGCCGTCGCAGCCGCAATCGTCGTCGCTAGTGGCCGCACCTTGGTTCACGCGTTCGGCGACCCATGGGTGATCGAAGGGCAGGGCACTCTCGGCCTGGAGGCTGAGACGCAGCTGCTGGCGATGACGGGCAAGCGATTTGATATCGTCGTCGCCTGTTGCGGCGGTGGCGGTTTGTCAGCAGGGTTGGCGTTGGCGCTCCCCAACACCCAGCTATTTGCGGTCGAACCAGAAGGATGGGACGATGTCACCCGCTCGCTCGCCAGCGGGATTATCGAACGCGTAAACAATCCACCGGCGACCGCGTGCGACGCGCTCCAGACACCATCGACCTATCCGATAAACTTCGCGGTGTTGCAGGCCCGCGACGTAATCGGCCTGACGGTCAGCGAAGCAGAAGTGCGGGTGGCGCAACGGGTCGCGTTCAGCCGCCTGCATCTCGTCCTTGAAGCTGGGGGTGCTGCCGCGCTTGCTGCAATTTTGGCAGGTAAAGTGCCGATTACAGGCGCAACGCTTGTCACTCTATCGGGCGGCAATGTCGATGCGACGCAATTTGCGAGGGTGATTTGCGAGGCAGCGTGATGGAATATTCGCAGCTGATGCAGGAGACTATGCCGCCTTACGAAGTTCCAATCGATCCCAGATTTCAATCAACGCGCTGGTAAGGGCGTCCATCATATCGGCGCTATGCTGCGGGCCCGGCGTGAACCGCAAACGTTCGGTGCCACGCGGTACTGTCGGGAAATTGATCGGCTGAACATAGACACCGTATTCGGCGAGCAGGATGTCGCTGATCCGCTTTGCCCTGACCGGGTCGCCAATCATCAGTGGAACGATGTGCGTCGTTGACGGCATGACCGGCAACCCCGCCGCGGCCAGTTTTTTCTTCAGCATTGCTGCCGCTGCTTGCTGACCATCACGCTCGACACTGGAGTGCTTCAAATGTCGGACGCTAGCCAGCGCGCCTGCGACCAGCACCGGTGAGAGGCTAGTGGTGAAAATGAACCCGGGCGCATAGCTGCGAATGACATCGATAATCATCTGGTCAGCGGCGATATAGCCACCCATCACGCCAATCGCCTTGGCCAAAGTCCCTTCGATGATCGTAACCCGGTCCGCAGCTTGATCGCGGTCAGTGATGCCGCCGCCGCGCGGTCCATACATGCCAACCGCGTGAACTTCATCGCAATAGGTCAGCGCATTATACGTGTCGGCAAGGTCACAGATCGCATGCACGGGTGCGACATCGCCATCCATCGAATACACGCTTTCAAACGCTATCAGTTTTGGCGTTTCTGGATCGTCTGCCGCCAGCAACTCTTCCAGATGCGCGAGATCATTGTGCCGCCAAACCCGCTTTTCGCAGCCGGCGTTGCGGATACCAGCAATCATCGATGCATGGTTCAGCTCGTCGGAATAAATGATGCAACCAGGCAGCACCTTGCCTAAAGTCGTTAGCGTCGCGTCGTTGGAAACATAGCCCGATGTGAACAGCAACGCACCTGTCTTATCATGCAGGTCGGCCAGCTCCTGCTCCAGCTGAATATGATAATGGGTGTTGCCGCCGATGTTGCGGGTGCCGCCGGAGCCCGCGCCAACATCATGGAGCGCTTCCTCCATCGCTGCGATTACATCAGGGTGCTGGCCCATCGCCAGATAATCGTTGGAGCACCAGACGGTGATTGGTTTTGGGCCATTATGCCCCGCAAAACAGCGCGCGTTCGGGAATGCACCTTTATTGCGCAGGATGTCGACAAACACGCGGTAGCGGCCTTCTTCATGAAGGCGC
>JANOPV010000317.1:0-20677 GCA_031422035.1 Sphingomonas sp.
CACGCGCCAACGGCCTGCGCGTCATCATCGAGGACTCTAACGAGACCATAGGCAAGATCGCGCATGTCGGCGGGAGCGCAAGCCTCCGACGGGCGTGGCGCAGCACCGACAGCGGGAACAACGATATTGCTGAAATCAGCCGCGTCACCAGGACGAAACTGTGGTTCTGGGACATGCAGCTCCAGCGTCGGCCGGTTGGCCTGGCGACGATTATGGGCGTCGGGCACGGCACTCTCCACAGCAATCAGGACGTAAACCTCGTCCGCACAAGCGCTTATATTTATTGCGGCACAGCGTTATAATATTTCAATGCGGCCTGCAAGCATCACACAGCGACTGGTGCGGCAATATGTGCTTGTGGTGCATATCCCTCCACGACAAAATCATCGATGGCATAGCCAAATATGCTGTCTGAACGGCGGGTCAGTCTGAGCCTCGGGTCGCCGCCAGGCTCGCGCTGCAACTGCGCCTCGACCAGCGACGCATGGTTCACATAGAGATGCGTATCGCCGCCGCTCCAGATCAGTTCATACGCCTGCAGATCGCATTGCTGCGCCAGCATGTGGGTGAGCATTGCCGCACCGAACAGGTTGAACGGGAGCCCCAAGGCCACATCGCATGAGCGCTGAAATAGCATACACGACAGTCCGCCATCAGCACGCACATGGAACTGATACGTCATATGGCAGGGCGGTAAGGCCATGCTGTCAACCTCTGCCACATTCCATCCGGTAAACAGGTGCCGACGCGAGCCCGGATTCTCGCGCAATGATGCTACGAGCCGAGCGATCTGATTCACCCCATCGCCTGCGCGAAACAGCCCTTCGCCAGCTGGCTCGTAGGTCGGCCAATCGACCCACTGCTTGCCATAAACCGGGCCAAGGTCACCCCAGCGCGCGGCGAAATCATCGTCGGCGACTATCCGTGCCTCGAACGCATCCCGGTCAAGCGCGTCGCCCGTCTCTTGGCGATAGGCGGCGAGCGGCCAGTCGGTCCAGATATGCACGCCCTGCGCAACCAACGCGCGGATATTGGTGTCCCCGGTCAAAAACCATAGCATCTCACGCGCTGCCGCTTTCCAATACACCCGTTTGGTGGTGAGGAGCGGGAGACGGCCATCACGAAGGTCGAACCGCAGTTGCTCGCCGAACAAGCTCCGGGTGCCGACCCCTGTGCGGTCCATCCGTTCGTCGCCATCAGCCCAGACACGGCGCATCAGGTCGAGATATTGGCGCTCATAATGTTGGGTTTCAGCCATTGATCTGACGCTAGGCCAGACGCCTCCGCGTTGGCAAGCATCTGCATAAAAATGCCGGAATGGAGCGAGTTTGAACACACCAACCCACCGCAAACGCTAACATCGTGCCATGGCTCTCCCCAACAGTCTTGCATCTGCCGAATCGCGCCCGTCGCCGGACCGCGGACTGGCTGCACTGGGGCCACTTTTCGCGCCATATCTGCGCGACCAGCCAAGCGAAATAGCTATCGTCGCGGGCTTTGACTGTCGCGCGCAACTGGTGTGCTTTGTCGAAACCCGCGGATCAGCAAGCAATGTTGACGACATCCTGCCGGCCTTTCGATCCGTATTGGCGCAATTGTCAGTGTCGGAAATTGTCATGGCGCATAATCATCCGGACGCCGCCGCACTCTCCTCCCCGCGTGATCGCGCGACAACCGAGCGATTGACCGCGCTCGCGCGCCTTGCCGGCATATGGCTAGCCGACCATCTCATTTTCGGTCGCGATGGCATATACAGCATGCGTGCGTCCCAGCTGATGCCGCATCTTCGCTAGCCTCGATGTTATCGATGCGCACCGATGCCTAGTCTACCGACTTTCCAGACGCGCGGCATCGTCATGCACCGCGGCCACCGCCTCAATCAGCTGCGCAATGGCAAACGGCTTTGGCAGAAACCCCACATTGGCCATGCTGATGGATTTACGCAGTTGTTCCTCGGCATAACCCGACATGAACAACACGGGCAGATCGCCGCGTTCTTGCCGAATGGCCTGCGCCATGGTCGGACCGTCCATTTCTGGCATCATGACGTCACTGATAATCAGGTCGACATCGCGATTATCGGCAAATTTCGCCAGGCCATCCGCCCCGTCAATCGCGGTGATAACCTTATAGCCCGCCCGGACAAGCGCGCGTTCGGCCACCGCCCGCACAACGTCCTCATCCTCAACTAGCAAAATTGTGCCACTGCCCCACTGCATGCTGCGCGCGACCCTCGGCGCGTCCATGCTGGCCGATGGCGCCGCCAACGCGCCCTCAAAAACCGGCAGATAGACTGAAAAGCGCGTGCCAACCCCGTCCTCAGACTCGGCAAAAATATAGCCGCCAGATTGTTTGACGATGCCATAAACGGTGGCGAGGCCAAGGCCGGTACCCTGGCCGACTGGCTTAGTCGTGAAAAACGGATCGAATATCTTAGGCAGGACGTCGGAGGGGATACCCGTGCCGGTATCGATGACCTCGAGCATGGCGTAGGATCCCGGCGGAAGCACATCATGTGCCATCGCCCGCACCGCAGCGGCCGTCACTGGGGTCGTTGCGATCGTTACTGTGCCGCCACGCGGCATCGCATCGCGGGCATTAACCGCTAAATTTACAATGACTTGCTCCAGCTGGCCCGGATCAGCGCGCACAGCACCCAGCCCGCGACCATGGCGCACCTCCAGCTTGACATGTTCGCCAATCAACCGCTGGAGCAAGTGCGAAATGTCGGCCACCACATCGGCCAGATTGACGATCTGCGGTCGCAGGGTCTGTTGCCGCGAAAATGCAAGCAGCTGTCGGGTGAGGTTAGCAGCGCGATTGGTGTTGCTCCGGATCTGCTGAATATCATCATAATCGCTATCGCCCGGGGCATGGCGCAGCAGCATGAGGTCGCAACTGCCAAGAATACCTGTCAATATATTATTGAAATCATGAGCTATTCCACCCGCAAGGTGCCCCACAGCCTGCATCTTTTGCGCTTGAATAACCTGGGCCTTCAGATCATCCTCGCCGCGCGTATTTTGCAGCGAAAGCATCACTGCAGCCTCGCCGATCCCGCGCACCGACGTCAGACCGATAGCCGCTGGCTCGTCGGCACGCGCCTTTAGCCGTACCGCAATGTCAGCGGTCCCGCTCGCCAGCGCGACCTGGCGACGAATCGCTTCACCCAGCGCCGCCTTGTCGTCCGCCACGACCAGATCGGTAGGAAAGCGGGTGGCGGTGGCGTCTTCAACCGAGCCTGCGGCCGCGTGAAAACTGGCATTGGCGAACAGAAAACGCCCATCGCGATCTATCATCGCCAACCCGAAGGGCAAGTGCGCCAATAACGACCCCACATAGTCCAACGCAATACCGCGTTCGGCAGCACCACCATCTTCATCAATGATGAGCAATAACAGATCGCTATCAAGCGCGCTCCCCAAAGCGACCTCGATAATCCGGAGCGGCGTGCACCCATCGCTCGCCTGCTCGCGCGTAAAGCGGATCAGGCCGTGACTGTCGACCATCATAAGCGGCGATAATGGCTGACCCGTGAGCGCCGCCACGTCCGCATCGGTTGCCCGGACGGTAAAGGCACGATTGGCAGTAACGACAACCCCGTCCGCAGTTGTCACAACGGCCATCACGCCCGCATTATCGAAAGATTGACCCATCGGGCCCTGCAACGCAGGGGCGATTTGCGCCAGTGCTCCGGCGTCGCTTGCCCGCTCCGGTTCCGGAAACCATCGCCACAGCAAATGATCTTCACCGCTACCGACCCGCTTGATTGCGCCGATGAATGTGGTGCTACCGACTGCAAAGGCCGCAATATCTGCTTGCCCGCCTGCCCACGCTTCCCGCCCAGCGGCGGCCATTGCGCGGTTGACGGCGTCCCCCACTGGCAAATTCGGCGGCGTCAAAACCCCGCCAAACCACGCCAGGAACTGGTCATTCGCGCAAACCAGGTGACCGCCCTTGTCAGTGAGCGCAATCGCATCACCCGCCAGATCAGCGATAGCCCGCAGCATCGCCCAGTCGGTGCCGGGCCCATCGACCGGATGAGCCTGCGCGGTATCAGCACCTCGTATGCGCAGACCCCAGAACGCGGCGGTTCCGAGCAGTCCGGCCGCAACAAAGCCCGCAGCAAGCGCGGGCGATTGCGTTGGCCACCAAATGACAAGCGCGCTCGCCAGCGCCGCAGCGCTCACGCCGATCATTGCCCATCGGTTACCGGCAATAAACGCGTGGGGGCTAGACAGAGACGAGGCGCTCATCTTGAAATCATTACCAGATTCGAACGCGATCCTGCTGGCTCAAATAGAGCCGCCCACCGGGCTGAACGTCAAATGCAGCATACCAAGCGTCCAGGTTGCGCACCACGGCAACCCGCTGTTGCGATGGTGAATGCGGATCGGTGGTTAGCCGCTGCAGCAGATTGGCGTCACGGTAATTGCGCCGCCACACTTGCGCCCAGCCCAAGAAGAACCGTTGATCGCCGGTCATCCCGTCAATCACTGGCGCGTCTCGCCCGTTCAACGATGTGTGATAGGCATCATAGGCGATGGAAAGCCCGGCCAGATCGCCGATATTCTCGCCTAGCGTGAATTCGCCATTCACCCGTTCACCCAGCACTTCATAGCCATTATATTGCTCGATCAACCGGCGGCCGGCGGCCTCAAATGCCGTGACATCCTGCGGCGTCCACCAGTCAGCCAAGCGACCATTTTCGTCATATTTTGCGCCCTGGTCGTCAAAATGATGGCTGATTTCATGGCCGATCACCGCGCCGATGCCGCCATAGTTGATCGCTGGATCAGCATTGGGGTCAAAAAACGGGGGCTGCAGGATGGCGGCCGGGAACACGATCTCGTTCATGCCGAAATTGGCATAGGCGTTGACGGTCATCGGCGTCATGAACCATTCCCAGCGCCGCAATGGTGTGCCGAGTTTGGCAAGGTTATCCTCGTGATTGAACTGGTTTGCGCGCCACATATTGCCAAACAGGTCATCACTCCGGATGTCCAAACCGGCATAGCTGCGCCAGCGATCAGGGTAGCCCACCTTGGTCGTGAAACTGGCGAGCTTGGCGCGCGCACGACGCCGCGTCTCCGGCTGCATCCACGGCACAGTATCGATCCGTCGACCCATCGCCGCGACGACATTGGCAACCAACTCATCAACTGCCGCCTTGGTTGCCGGCGGGTAGTAACGGGCGACATAGACCTGGCTGACGTCGTCACTCAGCACGCCGGTGGTAAACTGCACCGCGCGCTTCCAACGCTCTTCGCGCTGCGGCGTCCCCGACAAAGCGGTCCCATAAAAAGCAAAATCAGCATCACCTACAGCGCGCGGGAGCACGTCTTCATAGGCCGACAAGCTGCGGACGATCAATGAATCGCGCAGCACCTGCAACGGCGCGCGTGAGACTAATCGGGCAATGCCGGTAAAGGCGCTTGGCTGGCTGACGATAACCTCGTTCTGCGTCGCCCCGACACCGCGCAGATAGGTCGCAAAGTCAAAACCCGGTGCTAGCCGCATCAGCTGTTGCACGGTGAATTTGTTATAGGTCTTCGTCGCATCGCTGCTGTCGATGCGGTTCCAATGCGCGGTGGCAACCTGCGTCTCGAATGCCATCAATGCGCGAGCGCGGGCGGACGCGTTCGTCTCCCCAGCCAGCGTCAGCATCGCTTCGAGGTGGGCCACATAGGCGGTGCGAATGCCGCGATACCGTTCATTATCGACCAGATAGTAATCGCGGTCGGGCATCCCGATGCCGCTTTGTCCCATGGAAAAAATATAATTTTCAGGAGCACGGTCATCCTGCCCGACAAAGCCGCCGAACATATGGCCAATGCCTGCGCGATCAGCCTCTGCCACCAAAGCGGCGTAGTCCGACCGGTTCGCAAGGGCACGCACCCGAGTTAGCCACGGCGCAATCGGTGCCATGCCCCGTGCCTCGACGCCGTCCTGATCCATATAACTCGCATAGGCACGGCCGATCGCGCTGCTCGCATCGCCCCGGGCCTCATCAAGAATGGCTCGCGTCCGTGTCAGGCTGAGGTCCGAAAGCACGGTGAACATGCCATAGTTGGATTTATCGGCCGGAATTACCGTGTTGCCAGCCCAGGTTCCGTTGGCAAAGCGATAGAAATCGTCGCCCGGGGCCGCGCTGCGGTCCATGCCAGCTAGGTCAAAGCCGAAACTCCCGAGCGCGGGCGCGGGCCGCACCGGCGCGACGGGAGCCGGCGCAGCGTCCGCAACATTTGGCACAGGCCCTGCCAGCGCATCAGCGCCACCAGTCGTCGAGCACGACATCAGCGCAACAGCGGAAAGTCCAGCCAGTAGGCGCGCAGCCGGGCCACGCAACGTCAACTTGATCATATATGCTCTCCTGCAAAGGGGATTTCAGGTCCATGTCCGGACGCGGACTATAGGCGGTTGCAGCGGTAACTAGCCTTTGCCCAACGACGGTTCAACTCCCGTCGGTCCGGTCCTTGCTGACCGACCGGCGCCGGGCCCGCAAGCGCCATTTCTGGCGGATCCAGAAGTTCCAAAGCACCGATGCGACGATGTAGCCGACGATCGCTGACACGACAGAAATGATGAACAGCCCGGCCAGCAATGCCGGGG
Source organism: Sphingomonas sp. (assembly GCA_031422035.1). GTDB lineage: Bacteria > Pseudomonadota > Alphaproteobacteria > Sphingomonadales > Sphingomonadaceae > Sphingopyxis. The sequence continues at coordinate 6,613 of JANOPV010000317.1, forward strand.
CGGCAGCAGAAAATATCCAAGACAGCCATTCTCCGAAGCCAGCGCCACGACTGATTAACTCTGAGAATGTCGAAATATCAGCATTTAGGCCAAAACTGCCATTCCCGATCCATACCGAAGTCGCCAAAATGAACGGCGTCGTTGCAGGATTTGACAGAAACGTCATTGCCGCGCCCAACGGGATGTTCGCACGGCAAGGCAGCGCCAACAGCGCCACTCCGATGATCTGAACACCAGGGATCAGCAAAAATATGCCGACTAGCAAGCCGAGCGCCACGCCGCGGGGCACCGACCGCCTGGTGAAACGCCAGAGTTCAGAGTGCGAAATGCGATGCGCAAAGGGCTTTAGCAGCCGGCTCTCCAGCAGCTGCTCGCGCGTGGGGCTATTGCGGCGCACCCAGCCCATAAACCCGGTGCCGTGTTGCTGAGGCTCAATCATGCTGTTTCATCAGGCGGCCCTGCTCCCGCTTCCAATCGCGTTCTTTCACCGTATCACGCTTATCCGGCGCTTTTTTACCCTTGGCCAACGCTAGCTCGACTTTGGCCCGCCCATGGCCGTTAAAATACATGCTGAGCGGGACCAATGTCATGCCCTCGCGCGCCACTGCGCCATAAAATTTTCGGATTTCACGGGCCGATAACAGTAATTTGCGCGGACGGCGCGGCTCATGGTTGAACCGGTTACCATGGCTGAATTCGGGAATATGGGCGTTAATCAGCCAAACTTCGCCGTTTTTCACCTCAGCATAACTATCGCCGATGGTGCCCTCGCCAAAGCGTAGTGATTTCACTTCGGTCCCCGACAATGCAATGCCAGCTTCGAAAACCTCGCCGATGTAGAAATCGAACCGAGCCCGGCGATTTTCGGCAACGACCTTTTGTTTGTCAAAAGCCGTCGGATGCGGACGTGCCATCAGTTGACACCGGCGTGCGTAAGCGCCGCATCAACCGCCGCCCGCGCTGCGGCACTGGCCCTCGTAATCGGCAGCCGCACTTCATCGCTCATCCAGCGGTGCAGTCTGGACAATGCGTATTTCGCGGGAGCGGGGCTGGCATCGGCGAACATCGCTTGGTGCAACGGAAACAGGCGACCATGGAGCGTCAAAGCCAGCGCGTGGTCCCCATCCACAATCGCTTGATAAAATTCTGCGCACAGCGCTGGGGCGACATTCGCCGTGACGGAGATACAGCCAACACCCCCCATCATGGCATGCGCCAACCATAGGTCATCATTTCCTGAGAGTTGACAGAAGTCGGTGCCAAGCATCTGACGATGCGTGGTAACTCGCGCCAAATCACCGCTCGCATCCTTCACCGCAACCACCGTTGGCAGCACCGCGATCCGCGCTAACGTTTCTGGCAAGATGTCGCTCACCGTTCGCCCCGGCACGTTGTAAACCACCATCGGCAGATCCGATTGCTCGGCCAATGCCGCAAAATGCGCAAACATCCCATCCTGGCTTGGGCGATTATAATAGGGTGCAACAATCAGCGCCGCCGATGCGCCAACATTCTTAGCAAAGGCCATATGGCGGATTGCGGTTGCGGTATCGTTTGATCCGCACCCGGCGATCACCGGCACCCGCCCGTCTGCTGCCTCGATACAAAGGGCGATCACGCGATAATGCTCATCGAACGACAAAGTCGCGCTCTCGCCAGTCGTCCCACACGGCACCAGCGCGCTTGATCCGCACGAAATCTGCCACTCGATCAGCCGCTTGAAGGCAGTTTCATCAACCGCACCATCGCGAAATGGGGTGACCAGCGCTGGAATCGCGCCCGAAAACATTGTCATGCTCCTCTGCGGCTCGCATGCTATGGCCGCTGTGCTCGGCGCCGGAGCGCTAGGTCTGTTCAGCTTCAAATAAGGAGTGATGCCCCAAGATGGCAAGCATGGTTTCCCGTTTTGCGATTGTCGCCCTCCTTCTGACGCCAGCAATGTGCGTCGCCAGCGAGCTCTCCCCGGAGCAGCGGCAATGGTATCAGGCGCGCATCGGCCTGGGAAATGGCAGCGGCAGCGGCTCCCCTGCAACCCATCAGATCGGTGAAGCCGTAGTCGAGTGGCAAGCGCTCACCCGGGCCAACACCGGATCCTTTGACCGCATTGCCGCCTTTTTGATGCAGCACCAGGGCTGGCCAAATGAAGCTGACCTGCGCCGCCAGGCCGAAAATGCGCTGTCCGTAAACGGTTATGTCCCCCCCCAGGCTGTCCAATTTTTTGAACGTTATGCGCCAATATCTGCTGGCGGTCATTTGCGCCATGCGCTTGCCTTATCCTCTGCAAATCGCGGCGGCGATGCGCTACTTGCTGCCCGCCGCGCATGGACGACAGGCGCACTGACCGGCGAGGAAGAAGCGGCGCTGATGGCACGCTTTGGCACATCACTGACCGCCGCCGATCACGACACGCGCATGGAACGCCTGTTGTGGAATAACGCCAGCGTTGCCGCTGCCCGGCAGATCGGCTTCGTCTCCCCTGCCCGGCGGCTCGAATTTGAAGCCCGGCTGGCGATGCGCAGCCGAGCTACCGCCGCGTCGTTGCGCGCTGCGGAGGCCGAATCGGCTAATCCCGAGCTCGTCCGCAGCAATGCCGGTTACATCGCGGATCGCGCGACATGGCTGCGCGCCAGTGGTCAGAATGCAGCGGCCCGTTCGCTACTTGCCGGCCCTCGAACGCTTTCCGCACCGCCGCTCGAGCCGGAAAAATGGTATGAAATTCTGCTAGCCAATGCTCGTGCGGCGGCCGGCGAGGGCAATAGCCGTTTGGCGTTTGAGATCGCCCGGCGGGTGGATGACGGCCTGCCTGCTGGCACCAATCTCCTCGAACAACCCATCGGTGTCCGCGATGATTATACTAGCCTCGTCTGGCTTGCCGCCGACACGGCGATGCGCAGGCTCAATCAGCCACGCGAAGCTGCGGCGCTGTTCGAGCAGTATAGCCGCAGCGGGCGCTCACCCCAGGTCCAGGCACGCGGTTTATACTGGGCGGGCCGCTCACAAGAAACCGCAGGCGATCGGGCAGCGGCCACCGCATTGCTGACGCGCGCCGGACGGCACATTGATAATTTTTATGGGCAGCTTGCGCTCGAACGTCTTGGCCAGCCGCAACCGCGTCCGCAATCCCCGGCTAATGTCAGCTTTTCGCAGGCCGAACGCGCGGCGTTCGACGATAGCTCGCTGGTTCGCGCCGCCCGCGTGCTCGGCGAAGTCGGCTCCTGGCGCGACCAAAGCCTGTTTCTCAGGGCCATTTCCCAGGTCGCACGAACCGACGCACAGCATTATTTTGCTACTCTGCTCGCCCAAGACATCGGCCGGCCGGATTTGAGTGTAATGATCGGTCGTAGCGCCCGAGCCAACGGTCTCGACGACTATATCCCAGCGGCCTTCCCGATTGTCCGCGTGCCTGATGGTCATCAGCAGAATTGGACGTTCATCCACGCCATCAGCCGACAGGAAAGCCAGTTTGATCGCGCTGCGGTCAGTCACGCTGGCGCGCGGGGGATGATGCAGTTAATGCCGGGCACCGCGCGCGAGCAATCGACGCGGCTCGGACTCAACTATAATCTAGCGGCTCTGACGACCGACACCCAGTATAATATAATGCTCGGCTCGGATTATTTCCGCCGGATGATGAGCTATTTTGGTGGCAGCTATCCGCTTGCCGTTGCCGCCTACAATGCCGGACCGGGCAACGTGAACCGCTGGTTGGCGGCCAATGGTGATCCACGCACCGGGTCGATTGACATCTTAGCGTGGATCGAGGCGATCCCGCTGACCGAAACCCGCAACTATGTGCAGCGGGTGCTGGAAAATGCGGTGGTTTACGAAACCCTCAACCCCAACCGCCAGGGAGATGCCCCGCGCAACCTGCTCAGCCGCTATCTCGGCAAACAAACGCCGGGTTGAGCCAACTCCGCATCGGCGCCGTTCAATATAAGCATGCTAAGCGGCTCTCGCTTTTGTCGCATTGCATTAGCCTGTTCTAGGTGCCGTTATTCAGCGTCACCGCTGCTTGCGTCTTTAGGTTCATAGCCGAATGCCTCGTGCGCCATTGCCTCCACCGCCAGATCACGCTCTGGTGGGGTCATCGGCACTGCGCGTTCCAGAACATCGGCAACATGCGACAGCGCCGCCATCCGTCCGGCCTTTTTGCTATTACCGTCGACCACCTTCCATGGAGCCCAACGGGTGTCTGTGCGGTCAAACATCTCGGCATAGGCGGCCAGATAATCGCTCCGCTTGGCCCGGTTGCGATAATCATCTGCACCGGTTTTCCAGCGCTTCCAGGGATCATCGAGCCGGTTGGCGAGCCGCTTGTCTTGCTCGGCCTGGGTCACATGAACGAACAGCTTAATCAGCGTGGTGCCGTGCTCGGCCAGCTGCGCTTCAAACTCATTGATTTCGTCATAGCCGCGCCGCCATTCGCGCTCGCTGGCAAATCCCTCAACCCGCTCGACCAGGACCCGGCCATACCAGCTGCGGTCCAGGATATGGATATTGCCGTTGGCAGGCAATTTCTGCCAGAACCGCCACAGGAAATGCCGGGCTTTTTCCTCCGCGCTGGGCGCACTTATCGGATAAACCTGAAAGTAGCGCGGGTCCCATTCGCCGCACAGCCGCTGGATAATCCCGCCCTTGCCAGCCGCATCCCAGCCTTCGAGCATAATCAGGCTGGATCGGCCGCCGATGATGTGCGCCGCCTGTATCCGCGCCAGCCGCTCCTGCACCGCAATCATGTCGGCCGCATAGTCACCGGTATATTTGCCGCCGGCTTCGTGATCGGAAAGGGAAATTGCCATCTGGTGATTATGCGCGATGTGGCTGTCCTTTCAAGCCAAGTGCGGCCAACCGCTCACCCGCGTTGGGACAGCCATTAACCTAGGCCCTACCTGCGCCGCATCAGTCCTTTGGCATGTCTATCAACCGAATATGCAGCTCTTTCAACTGCTTGTCTGCGACGGCCGACGGCGCGTTCATCATCAAATCCTCGGCCTTCTGGTTCATCGGGAACAGCACAACCTCGCGAATGTTCGGCTCATCCGCCAACAGCATGACGATCCGGTCAACGCCCGGCGCGGAGCCACCATGCGGCGGGGCGCCAAATTTGAACGCGTTGATCATCCCGGCAAAATTCCGATCAACGTCCGCCTGACTATAGCCGGCAATCTCAAATGCCTTGTACATGATGTCAGGGCGATGGTTGCGGATTGCGCCCGAAGACAGCTCGATTCCGTTGCAGACGATGTCATATTGCCAAGCGAGAATGTCGAGCGGATCCATCGTTTCCAGCGCCGCGAGCTCGCCCTGCGGCATCGAAAACGGGTTGTGGCTGAAATCGACTTTGCCGGTCTCTTCGTCGGCCTCGAACATGGGGAAATCGACGATCCAGCAGAATTTGAAGCAGCCCGCTTCGATCAAGCCAAGCTGGTCCGCGATCCGCGTCCGCGCCTGTCCGGCCAGCTTGGCAGCCTGCGCTTCCTTGCCAGCGGCAAAGAAACAGCTATCGTTTGGGCCTAGACCGAGCGCTTCATAGATCGCCAACATCCCCGCTTCGCCATGATTTTTGGCAATCGGCCCGCCAAACTCACCGCCCTTGCGGGTTACATAGCCGAGCCCGGGATAGCCCTCGCTCTGTGCCCAGGCGTTCATGTCATCAAAGAACTTGCGGCTCTTTTCAGCGGTGCTGGGCGATGGAATGGCGCGCACCACATCGCCAGTGGCAACCATGTCAGCAAAGCGACCAAAGCCCGAGCCAATAAAGTGGCTCGACACATCGGTTATAACCAGTGGGTTGCGCAGGTCAGGCTTGTCCGAGCCATATTTCAGCATCGACTCGCGATAGGGAATGCGCGGGAAGCTGCCCGCCGGGGTCACGCTCTTGCCGTCGGCAAATTCAGCGAACACGCCAGCTAACACCGGCTCGATGGCGTTAAAGACATCATCCTGGGTGACAAAGCTCATTTCGAAGTCGAGCTGATAAAACTCGCCGGGTGAGCGATCTGCCCGCGCATCCTCATCGCGGAAACAGGGCGCGATCTGGAAATAGCGATCAAAGCCGGCCACCATCAGCAGCTGTTTGAACATCTGCGGCGCCTGCGGCAGCGCATAGAATTTGCCGGGATGGACGCGGCTCGGCACCAGAAAATCGCGCGCGCCCTCGGGGCTGGACGCGGTCAGGATCGGCGTCTGAAACTCCGTAAAACCCTGCGCGACCATGCGTTGCCGCAAGGACGCGATGACATTTGAGCGCAGCATGATGTTCCGGTGCAGTCGTTCGCGCCGCAGATCGAGATAGCGGTATTTCAGGCGAATATCCTCGGGATATTCTTGCTCACCAAAGACCGGCAGTGGCAGCTCCTGTGCGGTTGATTGCACAACCACATCGGCAGCGCGGACTTCTATCTCTCCAGTCGGCAGTCCCGCATTCACGGTCTCCGTCGACCGCGCCACAACATTCCCGGTAATGGTCAGAACGCTCTCAACCCGAACGCTATCCAGCGCCGCAAATGCGGGCTCCCCTTCATTCGCAACAATCTGCGTAATCCCGAAATGGTCCCGCAGATCGACAAACAAGAGATTGCCATGGTCGCGCTTACGGTGGACCCAGCCCGACAGGCGGGCCTCATTCCCAACCTCTGTGGCGCGAAGCTGGCCGCAATTGTGCGTGCGATAGGCGTGCATAACGGTGTGATCTTTCAACATAGGGACTGGCGCAATCCGCGCCGTCACATGCCGCGCCTAACACCGCTTGCCCGTCGCTTTGTCAAGGCGGCGTCGCTCATCACAGCGCATCTAGCCCTCAACACTTCATTCTCACGCGCGTCTGGACTATGGGCGGTCGATGACAGTTCCGCTTTTGATCACCGACACCGCCGCCCTAACCGAATTCTGCGCCCGCATCGCGTCGTCGCCGTTCATCGCGGTCGATACCGAGTTCATGCGCGAATCGACATTCTACCCGGAGCTATGCCTGATCCAGGTGGCGACGCCGGAGCATGCAGCGGCGATTGATCCGATGGCTCCGGACATTGATATGGCCCCGTTGCTCGCGCTGCTCGTTGACAATGAAGACGTATTAAAGGTGTTCCATGCCGGCGGGCAGGATGTCGAAATCATCTTCAACCTGACCGGTAAGACCCCCCACCCCATTTTTGACACCCAGATCGGCGCGATGGCGCTCGCCCAGGCTGAGCAGCTGGGATATTCCAATCTGGTCGACAGCTGGCTGGGCATACAGCTCGACAAGGGCGCGCGCTTTACCGACTGGTCGCGCCGCCCGCTCGACCAGCGCCAGATTGATTATGCGATTGGTGACGTCACCCACCTTGCGGTCATTTTTCCGATGATGCTCGACAAGTTGCGCGATACTAATCGCGGCCACTGGCTCGATGAGGAAATGGAGCGGCTCGCCGACCCGGCCAATTACCAACTCGAACCCGAAGACGCTTGGCACCGCGTAAAAATCCAGTCGCGCAAGCCGGAAGTGTTGGGCAGGCTGCGTGCCGCCGCGGCATGGCGCGAGCGCGAGGCGCGGCAGAAAAACTTGCCGCGTGGGCGCATCGCCAAGGATGAAGTGCTGGCCGAAATCGCCGCGCATCCACCGCGCACCCAGGATGAATTGGGCAAGGTTCGCGGTCTGTCCGCCAGCTGGCGCGGCAACGACATCGGCACCCGGCTGATGGAGGCGCTGGCCAGCGCGACACCGATCCCGCGGGCCGACCTCGATGAGGGGGCACCGCGCGCTAACGGTCTTGGCCGCGATGGTGCTTTGGTCGCCGACTTGCTTAAGCTCCTGCTAAAAATCCGGGCGCGCGAACTCAATGTCGCGGCCCGGCTGATTACGCGCACCGACGACCTCGAAGCATTGGCCGCAGGACAGCGCGACGGCTTGCCCTTGTTGACCGGCTGGCGGCGCGAGATATTCGGTGAAGCAGCGCTGGAATTGGTCGAGGGACGCCTCGCCTTTGCCGTGCATAATGGCCGCCTGACGATGACAAGGACTGAACTCGCATGACAACCCAGCTCCGCACCACAATTCTCACCCTCAGCGTAGGCGCTGTCCTTGGCGCTTGCGCCGCCAATCGCAGCGGCGAACCGGTGGAAACTGGCCCGCGTGAACGCATTGATCTGCGCGATGATGATGACCGGTGCGGTGCATCATTGGTCCAGGGCTATCTCAACCTGCGGGCCAATGATCTGCTGCGGGCCGAGGTCGCGCAGCGCAGCGGGGCCGGAAATATTCGCTGGATCGAACCGGGCACCGCGGTCACGATGGATTTCCGCGCTGACCGCCTGAACGGTGAGCTCGACGAAGACGGTGTAATTCAGACCCTGCGCTGCGGCTAAAACAACCGCTAGGTGAGAACGACCCGGTGCTCACGGCTCACGGCCGTCGCGAGCTGACGGAGCCGTTTTTCCACCTGCTCACCGATCAGGGCATGCGCACCGGCCTCGATATGCAGTTCAACCGCATTACCGTTTTCGCACAGCCGGGTCTGTCCCAATGGCCCCGCTGCGCCGCCCGACAAGCGCTGAGCTAACCGGATCGCCAGCCCCCACCACATCGCCCGTTTGAGACGTGCGCCTAGCCCACGTCCACCGGCTGCGGGGAACAATCGCCCTGCCCCGCCGGTGGCGGTGTAGAGCGTCTGCGCCAATATCTGACGATCTGCTGGGTCAACCCCCATCCACTGCCCGTGCAGCGCCATCTCGACTGCGCGCTCGCTACGAAAGTCAGGGTTTGCCGACGAGGCAACATCGGTGAGCAAGCACGCGGCCTTGCGCAGCCGAGCCGCCGCTGGGCCATCCCCAGAAAATAACGGTGCGATCCACTGATCGACCTCAGCGCCATGGACGGCAAAGCGGGCAAAGCGGCGACCTTCGGCAGCAGCAGCAATCAGGAGTGGGTCCTGCGTCTGCACGGCGCTTGGCAAAGCGGCATAGAGCAGCCCCTCACGCAGGCCGCTGGCACTGACGATGAGTTCGCGCGACTTCAGTGCCCGGGTCAGGGCAACGAGCAACTCAGCCGCATCAGGTATACTGGCAACACGTGCGCTTGCGAAACCTGGCAACGCAGCAATCGCCATTAGGTCAGCGGTTACGAGCCGGCGCGCCATCGTCGGCACGATCGAAATCGGTATCCTATGCCCTGACACGACCGGGAGCGGATCACGCGTGTGGGCAAAATGATAACGGGCCAGAGCGCGCCAAGACCCGCCGACCAGATAAAGCGGTAACGCGGCATCGTCGGCTGGCCAGCCAGCTTCGGCAAGCATCGTCGCCACCACCGCCCGGAATCGCCGACCACTGCTAAGCCGCAATGCCGGAATGCGCAGCACGCCCAATGGAAAACTATGCCCGCGCACTATCTTGCCGCCCCTGATGCGGACCAGCTCCAGCGACCCGCCGCCCAGATCAGCGCCAATGCCATCCGCATCAGGCAGCGCTGACATGATCCCGTGGCCCGCTGCGGCGGCTTCCTGTTCGCCCGACAGGAGTTCTACGCGTAGACCGAGGCGCTGCGCTGCGTCCAGAAAATCTCCGCCATTGCTGGCGTCGCGCACCGCCGCTGTCGCGACGCAGCGCAGGCTGTCGAGTTCCATAGTCGACGCCAGTTGTTGAAATCGCGCGAGCGCAGCGAGCCCTCTGCGAAATGGCTTGGCTTCAATCGCACCAGTCGTTGCCAGCGAGGCTCCCAACCCGACCATCAGCTTTTCGTTGAACACCTGCATCGGCGCCCGCGCGGGCCCTTGGTACACCACAAGACGGATGGAATTGGACCCAATATCGATAATCGCGGACCGGATATTATCATCCATCGTCACGCACCAGATCAAGCTTGGGTACGTCCTTGCGCCGCGCGAGCACTTGGCCCCGACCAGACATGGACGGGTTGTCCATAAAATAGCGATGCAGATTGAATGGCTTGTCTCCGGGGCTTAGGCGGCGATAGCTGCCATCGCTGCGCAGCCGCCAGCTTTGCTCATTATCCAGGATATTCGCGACCAGCACCTGATCGAGCAACTGATCATGGACAGTCGGATTATCGAGCGGCATCATATATTCGACCCGGCGGTCAAAATTACGGTTCATCCAATCCGCCGAGCTGATGAATATCTGCGCCTGCTTGCCCGGCAACGCACCACCATTGCCAAAGGCAAAAACCCGACTGTGTTCCAGGAACCGCCCAACCACCGACTTCACACGGATATTGTCTGACATCCCCACCACCTGCGGACGCAAACAGCATATCCCGCGCACGATCAGGTCGATGGGAACGCCCGCGCTGCTGGCGGCATAGAGTTTCTCGATAATCTGGGTGTCGACCAAAGAGTTCATCTTCGCCCAAATGCCCGACCGCCGCCCAGCCTGCGCATGGGCTATTTCCGTGTCTATCAGGTCGATGAGCTTGGTGCGCAATCCAGATGGCGAGATTGTCAGCCTCTCCAAATTACGCGGCGTGACATAACCGGTGATGTAATTGAACAGCTGGCCAGCATCCCGGCCCGCCCGCGGATCGGCGGTGAAATAGCTAAAATCGGTATAAATGCGGGCTGTCACAGGATGATAATTGCCGGTGCCAAAGTGGCAATATGTGCGAAACCGCGTGCCCTCGCGCCGCACGACCATCGACACCTTTGCGTGGGTCTTCCATTCGATAAACCCATAGACCACCTGCACTCCGGCGCGTTCCAGCTGCGCCGCCCAATGGAGGTTCTGTTCCTCGTCAAAGCGCGCCTTGAGCTCGACGACCGCCGTCACCGATTTGCCAGCCTCAGCCGCCTCAATCAGCGCCTTAATGACCGGCGACTGGTCCCCTGCACGATACAATGTCTGCTTGATCGCCACCACGTTGGGGTCAGCCGCAGCCTGCCGCAGGAAGGACAGGACGACGTCGAAACTCTCATAGGGGTGGTGGACCAGGATGTCCTTCGCCTTGATCGCGGCAAAACAATCGCCGCCATGTTCGCGAATCCGTTCGGGCACCCGCGGCGTATAGGGGGCGAATTTAAGGTCTGGACGGTCCTCGGCGACAATCTGCTGGAGGTCAGCGAGGCCAACCAGTCCGTCGAGCAACTCGACCGCCGGCGCATGCGTCGCCACCTGATGCAGCAACTCTCCGCGCAGGCCCTCTGGCGTCATTGCATCAAATTCGATCAGGACAATCCGCCCCCGCCGCCGCCGCCGGATAGCACTGCGGAAATAGCGAACAAGATCTTCGGCTTCTTCCTCCAGCTCAATGTCGCTATCCCGGATCAGCCGGAAACGGCCATGCGCCAGCGTCGTAAATCCTGGAAACAATATGTCGGCGAACATAGCGACCAAGGCATCCATCGCGATATAAACTGCGCTCTTGCCAGGCACGCGCACAAATCGCGGCAGGGCGGGCGGGATCATGACCAGCTCGCGGACCATCTCCTGCTTGCCATCCGGCATTAGGTCAAAAATGACCGCCAGCCCCTTGTTGGGAATGAACGGGAACGGGTGCGCCGGGTCGAGCGCTTGCGGCGTCAGGATCGGAAAAATCTGCTCAACAAACATTTTCTCGACCGCAGTGCGCCAGGCCAATGCCGATTGCGGATCGTCGATGACCACGATGCCCGCATCAGCAAGCTCGACAGCCAGTTCCTGCCATTGCATTTGCTGCGCCGCCACCAGCGCGCCCGTCGCTGCACCAATGGCTTCAAGCTGCTGCGATGGGGTTAACCCGTCAGCGGAGCGCTCCTCAATCCCCTGCAAGATATGGGCCCGGATGCCGGCGACGCGCACCATATGAAATTCGTCAAGGTTACTCGCGGAAATCGACAGAAATCTGAGCCGTTCAAGCAAGGGATGTTGCGCATTATGCGCCTCTTCAAGCACGCGTTGGTTAAACGCTAGCCAGGAAAGCTCCCGATTGAACATGCGTGGCGCGCCATCTGGAGCAAGCTCTCCAACCATCGATTTTCCTTGAGACGCCACGCTTCCCCCTGCCCACTCAGGCTGCTGCATTATCGTTACTCAGCACGGCGTCGACACCAGCAGAGGCCAGCAACTCACGCAGATACACCGCAGAATACGGTCGCCCCGTCGCCAATGCCCCGCTTATCAGACAGGCTGATACAGCATCTAGGGCAGCGTAACTGCGTTCGACCCGCGTCGCTACATAGTGTGCCAGTTCCGATGAGAGAAGGAGATGCTGGCTGGCCACCCGCTGGACCAGCAACGCGCCGAACAGGTCCAGATCGGGCTGTTCAACGGAGATGTCATGCGCGGCGGCAACGCGGGTGGCCAGATCAGGCAGGCTCGGCCGCCAGTCGCCGACAGCCCCCTCCACCAACAGCAACAGCGGCCGCCGGGACTGCAATGCACTATTGCAAGCATGAAACAGCTGTTGCTCGTCCACTTCCGGAGCGGCGTCGATGACCGTTGCACCGGGTGTTGATCGCGCAAAATTCTCAGCGAATAAGGATTTACCGGATCGCGCCGGACCGTAGATCACACCGACCATCGACGACCATTTTTCCGGTTGTCCAAGCGCCTCGACCATCGCGCGGCTCGACTCGCCTATCAACAGTCCAGTGACATCACCACGCGGGCCAGACCATCCCAGTGGCAGCGGCAACTGCTGGCGCAGCGTGCTGCCGGCTGTTGGCCGCCCGAACAGGTCGAGCGCTCCCATCACCGAGAAATTCGCAGCGTGTCACCTGACCCTGAAACGCGATAACCAGCCGCCGACAAGGCCGCGCGGAAGGCTGCACTATCACCGCGGAAACGGACTCGCAGAACGCTAACGCCGCCGATTGCGACACTATTCGCTGCGGCCGCCTCCACGCCGGATACACCGCGCAATGCGCCCTCGATACTTGTTACCGCCCCCGCATCGGGCGTTTCGACCTGAACGGAGAAGCTGTTCGCCGGTCCTGCGGTATCCAGCGGTGCGTCCGGCGTATCGTCGTCCCGCGCGACAGCTGGCGCGTCGGGACCATCGGCCTCGGTTGCTGGTGCAGTGAGCTCTGCGGGACGCTCGATTTCTTCAGCTGCCACGGGCGCTTCGATAATCAGCGACGGATCAGTGCGCAATATGCCGCTGGATAGCGCTTGGATGTACAGCGCATCAATCCGGCGCACCCCTTCATCGAGCATGCGCCGTAGATCGGTCGGACTCCGTGCGGTGAGTTGAAATGTCCCGATCAAATCATTGTCCGGGCCGTAACGCGCAGCAAATAGCCCGATAATCGGACCTCCAGGGTATTGGCGCTCCAGCCGAACTGACGGGATCAGAACATCCGACGCCCCATATTGGTCGAGAATTGAACGCCAGCCATTGCGATCCCGGCGGCCAACCTGCCCAGACGTCAGCAACAGCAGGTCCGAATTAGTTCCAGCGGTGCGGACATAATCGATGCTGCTATCCGCGGTGCGAAACTCTGCCCACGCCCGCTGCCATGCGCTGCGGATTTCAAAAGATTGGGCGATGCCCGCCTCCCACGTTAGCGGGATGACCAGAAAGGGCGGTGACCGGAATATCCGTCCGCTGATCCCGAGGATTTGCCCGGCGCGGGCACGGTCAAATTGGATGCCCAGAGTCGCGATGTACCGGCGCGGGCCGATCTGTTCATTTTCAACAATGATGGCTGAAACGATGCCGTTGAGCGCCGAATCGGATAATGAGGGCGCGCCAGTGCTATTATTCACCTGACGGAATAATTGCTGCCAGCCGAGCCGCTGCGCCTCCTCCCATCCGTTCAGCCGTGCCTCATCGGCCGAATCGGCGGTTACATCGACACGGATGCCACTGACCACAAGATCGTTGGATGAATTAATCGGCGCGATTCCACGGTCGCCAGCCTCAATTTGCGCCATCACAACGGCACTGCCGCCGACTACAGCCGATAAACACAAGGCCGCCAGCAACCAAAGTCGCGGCGTGAAGGAGCGCATTCGCATGATCACGGCGCCCTTTTGCCGAGATTGGCGTGGAAATCCAAGTGGGTTGTCGCTATCCGCTGCAAATGGATCGCAAGCACAACCAAACTGAGCCCTATACTTACGCAAAAGCCGGCGTTTCAATCGACGCTGGCAA
>JANOPV010000318.1:0-9470 GCA_031422035.1 Sphingomonas sp.
TGGACGTGCGCCCGCATCCGCACATCAACCTCGCCACCGTGACCTATTTGTTCGACGGCGCGATCGAACATCGCGACAGTCTCGGCACCCTCGCCACCATCCGTCCCGGCGCGCTCAACCTGATGACAGCGGGGCGTGGCAACGTCCCTAGTGCCGCGCGAAAACCTGCGGCGTGCCGCGCCCGATGCTATAGACGATATAGCGCTGCTGGCGCCCGCCTGCTTCCATCCCCAGCGACCCAATCGGCATTCCCGGCACGGCCAAAGCGCGCACCCGCCCGCTGCGCGCGGCGAGGGCGCGGCGCATGTCTGCTATCGGCACATGCCCCTCAAACGCTATCCCGCCGATGATCGCGGTGTGGCAGGACCCAAGGGTGGCCGGGATGCCATATTGCGCCTGTAGCGCGCCGCGGCGCGGTGTATCGATCATCCGCATCGGCTGGCCAAACGCGGCACGAACCTGCGCCGCCCACTCCTCACAGCATCCGCAACCGGGGTCGCGATGGACGATGATGGATTGCATCGCGGCAGCAGGCACTGCGACCAAGCTTACCGCGGCAAACGCCCATTTCAGGGACTTCAACATGACTTTTCTCCAGTCTAGCAATCGACAGCCAGTGTAACGAAAACCCGCGCCGGGGGCCATTGACCTCCGGCGCGGTATTTCATCTACTGCGGCGCAGGAGCAGGGTTATGCCCCGGCATTCCGGGCCCATGCTCAGGCATTTCGGGCGTCGGCGACGGGGTTGTTGTCCCGTGGCCGGCGTGGCCGGCACAACAGGGCATCGGCCGCTCCATATGAGCACAACATGCGCATGGAGTCGGTGCCGGAACAGGCGCATCCTGTGCTGCTGCCGCAACGGAGAGGGTCGACAGCATCAGCACTGCGACCATGGTTTTCATAGACATGGGTATTCTCCAATCGAAAATTAGGTGATGTCGATGTGGAGCCCGGGTCGTGGTGGCTCAAAAGGTGGATCGCTCGCCAGATGGCGGAGCGGCGCCGGTTCGGCCATGGTCAACGTCGGCGGCGGCATCGCCAATGGCCCGGCGATCTCAACCGCGCCAGCACAGGTCAGCGAACAAGGCATCGCGCAGGGCATCGCAGCTGGCCGGCCGCTTGTTGGGCGGTCGCTGTCAGGTTGGCCGCCCTCGACGGCCTCATCCACTTGGCCAGTATGATCGCCGCTAGCGTCCATCGCTGCACAATCCATTTCCGCCATTGATGCCTGTGCCATCATGCCGCGCGCTTCTGCACAGGCCGCCGGACTGCTGATGATGGCCAGCATCGTCGCCCAGATAGTGAGCAAGGACGTGATTGAGCGGAAACGCATGCAGTTGGGATAAGCCCCCTACTGCTGTTGGCAAGCAAATCCCAACAAGTGCGTTGCGACGCAGATGGTGGCGGTGCAACCACCACCCACTATTTTCCGCCCCTTGCCCCTGGGTGCGACCTTGCTAGGCTCATGCTTATGACCAGCACCCAACCGCAGCCCATGCACCGCGCCGCCCTCTCGACCGGCATCAAGCTCGACTATATCGACACTGGCCCTCCCGCCGCAAACCCTGACGCGCCGGCCCTCATCTTCCTCCACGGCTTTCCCGAATCGCACCGGACCTGGCGGCACCAGATCGCGCATCTGTCCGCTCGCTATCGGTGCATCGCGCCCGATCAGCGCGGCTATCGTGGGTCGTCTAAGCCGCAGGAGGTCGAGGCCTACACGCCCGATAAACTCACCGCCGACATCTTTGCGCTCGCCGATGCACTCGGCATCACCAATTTCACCATCGTCGGGCATGACTGGGGCGGAGCGATAGCCTGGGCGGTGGCGCTGAATGGCCAACCGGGCGGGCCGAACCCGGCCTGGGCGGGGCGGGTGCTGCGCGCGGTCATCGCTAATGCGCCACACCCCTTCTTGTTCCAGCGCCTGCTCTATGACGATATGGGTCAGCGCGCGTCGAGCCAATATATCCGCGGTTTTCGTGACCCCGCCAACGACCCGATAATCCGCGAACACGGCCTGACCGGCATCCTCCTCAAAGAGGTGAAATGGGACCGGCCCTCAGCGATGGAGCCCGAGGAGCGCGCCGCGTTGCTGGCCGACTGGCAGGACCGCGACGCCGCCTTCGGGATGCTGAACTGGTATCGTGCGGCACCGCTAGTGGTGCCCGCGATGGACGAAACGCCAGAGCGCCCGATAATGCTCGATGGTGCGTTCTGGCCGCTCGAAATCCCGACGCTCGTGGTATGGGCTATGGATGACCTGGCGCTCCCCGCCAGCAATCTGGATGGGCTCGCGGCGTTCGTCCCCAACGCCCGCGTCGTCACCGTGCCCGACTGCGGCCACTTCGTGCCGTGGGAAGCACCGGCGGCGGTCAACGCGGCGATCGATGCGTTTCTTGGTGACACTGCTACATGACCGGCCTGCTGCGGGTCCGCGACTTCAACGGTAACAGCCGGGTCGGCTATATCGAGCTGTTCTTCGACCTGGTCTTTGTCTTTGCCGTGACCCAGCTTTCGCATGCCCTGCTTGCCCGCCATGATCTCACTGGCGTGCTGCAAACGTTGGTGATGTTCCTCGCCGTCTGGTGGGCGTGGATGTACACCAGCTGGGCGACCAACTGGGCTGATGTCGAACGCGCGCCGGTGCGGCTGATGCTCGGCGTGCTGATGCTGCTCAGTCTGTTGCTCAGCGCGGCGATCCCCCGGGCATTTGGTGACGCCTCATATGGCGATGGGGGCCTGATGTTTGCGCTCAGCTATGTGGCGCTGCAGGTCGGGCGCAACGCCTTCATGGTCGCCATCATGCGCCAGGCCAAAGCGCCCAACTGGCTCAACATGCTGCGCATCCTGATCTATTTTCTCCTTGCTACACCGTTGTGGATCGCAGGCGCGCTCAGCGGCGATGCCGATACCCGCTTGCTGTGGTGGGCAAGCGCTCTGGTCATCGAATATGCTGGGCCGATCCTGCTGTTCCGCCTGCCCGGGATGGGGCATTCAACCGCTGCGGACTGGGATATATCGGGCGCGCATATGGCCGAACGCTGCGGCCTGTTCATCATCATCGCGCTGGGCGAAGGGATCATCGTCACCGGCGCGACCTTCGCCGACCTTGTGCCGACGCCGCCGGTCATCGCGGCGCTAGCCACCGCCTTTGTTGGCAGCTTCGCTTTGTGGTGGATCTATTTCGACATTGGCGCTGCCCGTGGGTCCGAACATATCGAGCATCACGACAATCCGGGCGAGGTCGCGCGGCTCGCTTATACCTATATGCACATCCCGATTGTCGCAGGGATCGTCGTCGTCGCGGTGTCGGACGAGATGCTGCTGATGCATCCCACTGGCCACCTCGATCCGGCTTACGTCGCTGCGCTGGTCGTCGGCATCGGGCTGTTCCTAGTCGGAACCTTGGGTTTCAAATGGGTGACCTCCGGCGCGCGCTTCCCGCCCTTTTCGCACCTTGTTGGCTTGCTGCTGCTCGCGGCGCTCGGTGCCTGGGGCTGGCTCGGCCATCCTGGACCATTGGTGTTAGGCGCGGCCAGCGTCGTGCTGCTCGTCACGGTCGCGTTATGGGAATGGTTCTCGCTCCACGGCGGCTGGCGGCGCTGGCTGCTGAGGGAAACCAGCGACGCTTAAATCCCCTGCCACTCCACCCACGCGCCATGCGCCTGGGCCTCACCGAGCAGCACCGGCTCCGCCCCGCCCGGCCAATATTGCACTGTCAGTTCATGCTTGAACGTCGCCCGGTTCGTTTCCAGCCTCATCCATGCCAGCGGGCGTTCCTCAGTGGCCCGCGCACCTGCAGCCGCGATCGCCGCGCTAATCCGCGCCCGCCGGTCTTCAGGAATATATTGCCAGACGATGCTGTGATTGATGACCCGAGTGACGCCAGCAGCTTGCGGCTCCGCCAGCATCGCACCAACCCAATCCGCAGCATCGGCCTCCACCACATCAGGCCGCCGCGCACTCGCCAGGGCAATCGCCGCATCCATCCGCGTCAGCCGGTCAGCATTCTCCGGCCAGACATAGGCTTTGACCCGCATTGCCGCGTCTGGATCGGACAGGTCGATCACTGACTGGTCGCACCCCCTTATGCTGACAATCTCCACCGGCGCTGCGGGTGGCGGCGGCCCGCGCCATTCAGGCTTGATCTGCATCGGCGAATCCGGCGGCCCGAACCGCGTCCCGCCCAGATCATAATGATAGCGGTCCATCATCGTATTGATGCCCGCGCTCGCCCCCAGTTCGTTCAGCGCAAACCGTGGTCCCAGCCGGTGCGACAGCCACGCCAGTCCGGCCATGAAAC
The DNA here is from genome assembly GCA_031422035.1 of Sphingomonas sp. GTDB lineage: Bacteria > Pseudomonadota > Alphaproteobacteria > Sphingomonadales > Sphingomonadaceae > Sphingopyxis. The sequence continues at coordinate 4,307 of JANOPV010000318.1, forward strand.
TGGCCGAACGCCCCGCCTCATTGGTCTGCGGCGGCCCATCGAGCCAGGGCAATAGCGTCGCATCATGATCCGCCGCCACCGCCAGCACCAGCGCATCGACCGCCGCCTGATCAGTCACATCGCCGCGATAGACTGGCCACAACCGGTCTTCCCGGCCGGTTAGGTGGAGCCAGTGCAGCCCGCCTGCAACGCGGAGCGGCAACGCGTCGGCCAGCACTTTGCCCGGCCAGCCGCGAAGCCGCGCACCGCAGGCGGTATCGCTCGCCAGCATTGCCAGTTGGGCCAGGCAAATCCGGGCGGTCGCCGGCGCCTTGTTTGCCAGCACATGCTTCGCTTGTTCAGCGATGCCGGTAGCCACATCAGTCAGATCGAAAATATCGGTCGTGCTGCCCTCGTCCGTCATGTTGCCCTCCACCGGCCACGCCTCTATGTGCGGCGCACCATGACCACGCGGCTGATCTTTGCAATCCCCAAGGGGCGTATCCTTGACGAGGCGCTGCCGCTGTTGCGCGCTGCCGGGATTGAGCCTGCGCCCGATTTCTTTGATCCCGACAGCCGCGCGCTCACTTTTGCTACAAATCTCCCCGACATGCGCATCATCCGCGTCCGGGCGTTTGACGTCGCCACCTTCGTCGCCCACGGTGCCGCGCATATCGGCATTGTCGGCTCTGATGTGGTTGATGAATTCGGCTATTCCGAACTCTACGCTCCGGTTGATCTGGGCATTGGCCGTTGCCGCCTGTCGCTCGCCGAACCGACGGACAGCGTGACAACAGACTATCGCGCGCTCAGCCATGTCCGCGTCGCCACCAAATATCCCGCGACCACCAGCCGCCATTTCGCCGCGCGCGGTATCCAGGCGGAATGCATCAAACTCAACGGCGCGATGGAGCTCGCACCGCTGCTTGCCCTCGCGCCGCGCATTGTCGATCTGGTGTCGTCGGGCCGCACGCTGGCCGACAACGGCTTGGTGGAAACGCAGGTCATCAGTCAGGTTTCGGCCCGCCTGATCGTCAACCGCGCCGCATTCAAGCTAATGAGCGGGGAACTGCCTGCACTGGTTGAGCGGTTCCGGGCGATTGCGGGCGTTCCCGCATGACTCAGCGCCTGTCCGCCACCGACGCCGATTTCCCCGCCGCCTTTACTGCGCTAGTCAACGCCCGCCGTGAGAGCGACCCGGACGTCACCCGCGATGTCAGCGCCATCATCGCCGATGTCCGCGCGCGCGGCGACGCAGCGGTCGCAGAGCTCACCCAGCGCTTCGACCATTTCGACCTGAATGCCACCGGTTGGCAGATCAGCCTCGATGAGGCGAAACACGCCTACGACGCCATCGACACTGACCTGCGCGACGCGCTCGAACTGGCCGCCTTGCGCATCCGCACCTATCATCGCGACCAACGACCCGCTGACCGCGATTACCGCGACGACGCTGGCGTCCGGCTTGGCGCACGCTGGGGCGCAGTCGACGCCGCCGCCATCTATGTTCCCGGCGGACGCGCCGCCTATCCGTCTTCAGTGCTGATGAACGCCATCCCGGCCAAGGTCGCAGGTGTCGATCGCGTCGTCATGATTACACCGACGCCAGATGGCGCTGCCAATCCAGCCGAGCTGGCCGCAGCATTTATCGCAGGCGTCGACGAAATCTGGCGCATCGGCGGCGCACAGGCCGTCGCCGCGCTCGCTTATGGCACCGACCGCATTGCGCCGGTTGATGTCATCACCGGCCCCGGCAATGCCTGGGTCGCCGAAGCCAAGCGCCAGCTCTACGGCGTCGTCGGCATCGACATGGTCGCCGGGCCAAGCGAGATTGTCGTGGTGGCGGACGCCGCCAACGACCCGGCGCACATCGCCGCTGACCTGCTCAGCCAGGCCGAGCATGACCCGACCAGCCAATCGATTCTGTTCACCGACGACGCCGCCTTTGCCGACGCCGTCGCCGCAGCCATAGAGGCGCATCTGGCCACCCTAGCCACCGCCGCCACCGCCCGCGCCAGCTGGCAAAACCACGGCGCCATCATCATCGTGCCAGACCTTGCCGCCGCGATGTCGCTGGTCAACCGCCTCGCTGCCGAACATCTCGAACTCGCGGTCGCCGATCCCGAAGCCCTGTTCGCGCTGGTCCGCCACGCTGGTTCGGTCTTCCTCGGCCGCCACACCCCCGAAGCGATTGGCGATTATGTTGCCGGGCCGAACCATGTCCTGCCCACGGGGCGTCGCGCACGGTTTGCTTCTGGCCTGTCGGTGCTCGACTTCATGAAGCGCACCAGCTTTCTGGAGCTCGACGAAGCCGCGCTCGCCGCCATCGGCCCAGCCGCCGTTACGCTCGCCAAAGCAGAGGGGCTCCCAGCCCACGCACTCTCGGTCAGCCTGCGGCTGTAACACGCACGCCGACCGGCATCAGCACCTTTGCCCAAATCGCCATGACCGGCTAAGGGCGCGGGCATGACCACATCGACCGAATCCGCCCGCCGCAAGCCCGGCCGCGCCCTTTCCCGCTCAGCCGCCCGCCTCGCCGCGGTCCAGGCCCTGTTCCAGCATGATATGGACGCGACCCCGCTCGCGCAGCTGCTCCACGAATTTCACCAGCACCGGCTCGGCACGGTCATTGACGAGGACGAGTTCGCTGAGGCGGAATATGCGGACGCCGAAGTCGCCTTTTTCGACGACCTGGTCCAGGGCACCCTCGCCCGGCTCGCCGACGTCGATGCGATGATCGCGGCCAAACTCAGTGAAAAATGGTCAATGGCCCGGCTCGACCGGACGATGAAGGCGATCCTGCGCGTTGGCACCTACGAACTCATCGCCCGGGCCGATGTGCCCGCCGCCGCCGCCATTAGCGAATATGTTGAGGTCGCCAAGGCCTTCGACGCTGGCCGCGAAGCCGGCTTTGTCAACGGCCTGCTCGATGCCGTGGCCAAGGATGCACGGGGCTAGACTGGGCCGGTGAACGAACTCGACTTCATCGCACTGCTGCGCCCGTCCGCTGACTCCATCGTTGCTCGCGGGCTAGCCGACGATGCGGCCATATTCGGCGATATGGTGCTGACCCACGACATCATGATCGCGGGCACACATTTCCTGCCCAATGCCGACCCCGCCGACGTCGCGTGGAAACTGTTGGCGGTCAACCTGTCTGACCTCGCGGCCAAGGGTGCCCGCCCGCTCGGCATATTGCTCGGCTACACGCTGGGCGATGATGATTGGGACTGCGCCTTTGCGGCGGGCCTTGCCGATGCCCTGTCCCATTATGAAACAGGATTGTGGGGCGGCGACACCGTCGCTTTGCCGCCACACGCAACCGACGCCGCCCGCGCCATCGGCCTGACCGCCATCGGGCGCGCAACGCATTTGCCGGTGCCATCGCGCGCAGCCGCGCAGCCGGGCGACAGCATCTGGGTCACCGGCACGCTGGGCCTCGCTTATGCCGGATATTGCCACGACGCCCGCGGTGCACCCGCTAGCGAGGCGGCAATGAACCGCTTTCGCCGGCCCGCCCCACGCATCATGGAGGGCATCGCACTCGCGCCGCTCGTCACGGCCATCATGGACATTTCCGACGGCCTCCTGCTCGACGCCACCCGCTTGGCTGATGCCAGCGCCGTCACCCTGTCGCTCAACGACACTAGCATACCAGTGGCGGCTGAACTCGCTCCTACAGATCACCGCCGCGCGCTCAGCTGGGGCGACGATTACGAGCTGCTCTTCACCCTGCCGCCTGGCGTCTCGCCGCCGGTTGCGGCAACCCTGATCGGCAACGCCCTGGCGCGCGGCCCACACGCACTACTTATCGATAACGAACCACCTGCAAGGGACCACCCGCTCGGCTGGCAGCATCGCAGCGCCTAGCTCTAATCCGCAGCTTTCAGGCGGTATCCGTTCCCCTGCGGCACAGTCGGCATAACCGGCTTGCCCTCAAACGGCTTTATCCCTAGGGCCCGCGCGTGTCTTTGGGGTAGGCACATATGAGCTGTAACCGGATCACCGGAACGCTCGATATGTCTCTCCCGATGCGAATATCAGACCCCAATCAGGGAGATCCAGGGTCCATGACTATCAGTCTTATCGCCATTTTGTGCGGCCTCGTCGCCATACTTTACGGCATTATCACCAGCCAACAGGTGCTGCGCGCTCCTGCCGGCAATGAAAAGATGCAGGAAATCGCGGCTGCCATCCAAGAAGGGGCGAACGCCTATCTCGGACGGCAATATCGCACCATCGCCGTTGTCGGCGTTGTGGTCGCGGTCCTCGTCGGCCTATTCCTCGGCGCCACGTCGGCTATCGGCTTTGTGCTTGGCGCAGTCCTCTCGGGCGCAGCGGGCTTTATCGGGATGAACATCTCGGTCCGCTCGAACGTCCGCACCGCAGCGGCGGCAATGGTCGGCTTGCAGAACGGCCTGACCATGGCGTTCCGTGCGGGCGCTATCACCGGCATGCTGGTGGCTGGCCTCGCGCTGCTCGCGATTGCGCTGTTCTTCTGGTATCTCACCGGTCCTGGCGGCTATGCGCCGAACGACCGGATGGTTATCGATGCGCTGGTCGCGTTGGCCTTTGGTGCCTCGCTCATCTCGATCTTTGCCCGGCTCGGCGGCGGTATCTTTACCAAGGCTGCTGATGTGGGCGCCGATCTGGTTGGCAAGGTCGAAGCTGGCATCCCTGAGGATGACCCCCGCAACCCGGCCGTGATCGCCGATAATGTCGGCGATAATGTCGGCGATTGCGCCGGTATGGCGGCCGATTTGTTTGAGACCTATGTCGTCACCGTGGGGGCAACCATGGTCCTCATCGCGCTGCTCGTCACCGGTGTCGCCAGCGATGTCCTGATGAGCCTAATGAGCCTGCCGCTCCTGATGGGCGGCGTTTGCATCATCACCTCGATCATCGGCACCTATTTCGTCCGTCTGGGTGGCGGCACGAACATCATGGGCGCGATGTATAAGGGCTTTCTGGTCACTGTCGCGCTATCGGTCCCGGCCATCTGGTGGGCGATCAACTATGCGCTGCCAGGCGACATGAATGCAGTCATCGGCGGTGGTCTCACCGGCGAAGGCGCGTTCACCGGCATGGACCTGTTCTGGTCATCAATGGTCGGTCTGGCTGTTACCGGGCTGATCGTCTGGATCACCGAATATTATACCGGCACCAACTACCGCCCGGTGCGCAG